>DATDDZ010000077.1:0-8497 GCA_036523555.1 Gaiellaceae bacterium | reverse complement strand
GGAGATCGAGATCACGCGGGCCTTCGACGCCCCGGCCGCCCTCGTGTGGGCCGCGTGCACCGAGCCCGAGCACGTCCCGAACTGGTACGGGCCGAGAGGCTGGAGCCTGCCTGTGTGTGAGATCGACCTCCGTCCCGGCGGCTCGTGGCGCTACGTCATGCGTGGGCCGGACGGCTCCGAGATGGCGCTCGGCGGGGTCTTCCGTGAGGTCTCGCTGCACGACCGGATCGTCACGACGGAGTCGTTCGACGACTATCCGGGCGAGTCGCTCAACACGATGACGCTCACCGAGGAGGGCGGCGTGACGATCATGAGGACCGCTGTTCTCTACGAGTCGAAGGAAATGCGAGACGCGGTCATCCGGTCAGGGATGCGCGGCGGCGCGGCCGAGACGCTAGACCGCCTTGCCGAGCTCCTCGACGCGCTCGTCTGAGCGAAGACGGCTTCGATGGTCCCGGCACCGGCACCGGCACCGGCACCGGCACGGGCCGGGACCATCGGCGTCAGTGGCCGGTGGCCGAGAAGTGCATGTAGTCCCTGGTCGATCCGGGCCACGCGCCACCCCAGCCCCAGCCGATCGCGCGGAAGGCTCGGACGACCGCCGGCGTGACCATTCCGGGACGGAGGCGCGCCCGGTTTCGGTACGGGAGTCCGGCCCGGTCATGCGTGCGGCCACAGCCGACGTAGGGGTTCTCGACCGGGTTCAGGTCGACGGCCTCGCCGTAGGCATGCTCCGACCAGCTTCCGGTGCCCTTGCCGCCCGTGCAGGGAGAGGGGACCGCCTGGCGGCACTCGAACGATCCGCTGATGTCGCCGTTGGCGGGCCGGCCCCTCTTCGGTCCGTAGGCGTCCGAGAGCTGCATGTGGCGGATCGGGAAACGGAGCTCGTACAGCCGGCGGAAGACGCGGGCCAGCGCGGGAGCGCCACGCGCGTTCACGACGAGCTGCCCCGTGTGGGCCTGTTTGTCGAATCCCCAGTGCGTCACGGTGAGGACGCGCAGGCCCGAAAGCGGGACCGGGCAGCCGGGCTGCCAGAAGTGAGCTTTCAGCTCGGCGCGAAGCGGCGGCGGCAGCGGCTGGATCTGGGCGTGAAGCGCGAGGGCCGCCAGCGGCAGCGCGAGAAGGCGGGCCATCACTCCCCTATCTGCAGCGCGCCCAGGTGCGCGAAGGTGACGTCGTAGTCGAGGACCTCTTCGATCTCGACCTCCGCGATCGACATCATCCGCTGCAGGAACTCCATGCGCGCGGCCAGGTGTTGCTCGGCCACCTCGCGGCTCTCCCAGAAGGTGAGGCCGACCGTCGAGCCCCCGCGGGACAACAGGAGGAGCCCTTCGAAGCCGGCGATCTCGCGCAGCCAGCGCAGCATTTCCTCCCCGACCATCTCAGGGCTTGCGATCGGCTCTTGCGGGGTCTTGACGCGGGTGAGGCTGACGAACACGGCTCCCTTTCGCGCGGTGGCGGCGGCATCTTCGCATTCCGCGGAGAGGTGGGCGGGGCCGGGATCTCAGCCCGGCGTGACCGACTGCCCGATCAGGTCGTCGTGGAGAGCGCGAGTGGGAGCCTGCTCGCGGATCAGCTCGTCCACGAGCATCTCCACCTCACTCGGCTGGCCGACGGTGAGGGCGCCGACGAGCCGACCGCCGTAGCCGTAGCTGATGAGCAGGCGCCCGGACTCGAGCGATCCTTCGCTCGACTGCTCGTCGAACCTGCCGACGTCGCCGAAGACCTTGATCGTCGTGCCGAAGATCTCGCTGAAGAACGAAGCGACCGCGTCGTAGCCGCCGCCGGCTCCTGCGAGCACCTTGCCGGCCTCGGTTCCGTGGTAGTTGGCGTTCGACCAGTGCTCGATCCGGCGCCGGCGGCCGTAGAGAGGGTCGTAGAAGTTGGCGACGTCGCCGGCGGCGTAGATCCCCGGCACCGTGGACTGGAAGCGCTCGTCGACGACGACGCCATTGTCGATCGCGACGCCGCTGCCGGCGAGGAAGCCCGTGTTGGGGACGACGCCGACCCCGACGACGGCCAGGTCTGCTCCGACGCAGAGCCCGCTCATGGCACCGACGTACTGGAGCTTCTGATCACCGCCGAAGGCCGCAACCTCCTCCTCGAGGCGGACATCGACGCCGTGGCTCCGGTAGAGCTCGAGCAGTTCCCGGCTCAGCTGAGGTGAGCGGAGCTGGTCGAACAGCCCTCTGCCGGTGTGGATCAAGGTGACCTGAAGGCCGAGCCCGCGCAGTGACGCTGCGACCTCCATCCCGATGAACCCCCCGCCGACGACGACCGCGCTCTCGGCCGTCGCAGCGGCGGCGCGGATCCGGTCCGAGTCGTGGAGCGTGCGCAGGTTGAAGACTCCCCTGAGATCGGCGCCCGGAACGCTGAGCAGTCTCGGCGTGGCGCCGGTGGCGATCAGGAGCTGGTCGTAGCCGACCGTGTCGCCGCCGGCGGTCACCGTCCGAGCGGCGCCGTCCACCGCTGAAACTGCGGTGTTCAGCAGGACATCGACCCTTTGCTCACGGTAGAACGACTCGTCCTCGGCGAACGGCGCATCGGTCGTCTCGCCGCGCAGATAGCGCTTCGACAGCGCGGGGCGGTGATACGGGAGCACGCTCTCCGACGAGAACAGCGCGACGCGCCCCCGGCCGCCGGCCTCGCGGAACGACTTGATCGCACGCGCGGCGGTGAGGCCGCCGCCGGCGATCACGAGCTCAAACTTCTTCATGGTGTGCCTCCAGTTGGTGTTACCGGTCCGTGTCGATCGGCGCGCGGTCCTTACCGGCAGCTCGAAGAGCGGTAAGGAGGGGCTCCGGAGGCCGCACCAACGCTCCGACACTCGACACGAGGAGGAGCACATGCCGTACGGAAGCTGGGTCAACAACCTGCCGACCGGGTTCTTTCTGGCGGTGCACATCGCCGCCTTCACGCTCGGGGCCGGCTTCGCATGGCTCGCGTCCAAGCGCGAGCTGTCCCTGCTCGGCGCTGCGTTCTCGCTGTTCGCCGCAGCCGAGCTCGTCTACATGACCTACCACCTGGACTGGACCGTCTTCCTGTTCGCGCACACGATCGCCGAGGTCCTCGACCTCGCCGCGTTCGTGCTCGTCTTCGCAGCCGCGGTCTACTCGACGGTGCGCCGGCCCGCTGTCGAGGTAACCGGGGGATGAGCTCTCGGCGGATCTTGCTCCCGGTCGCGGCGCTCGCCGCTGTCGGCGTGCTCGCGGCGGGCTGTAGTGCGGCCGGCAGCAGCGTGCCGGTCGCCACCACGAAGGTGTCGATGGCGAAGAGCTACCGCTTCGATCCAAAGACGATCGAGATCAACGCCGGCAACACGGTGACGTGGACGAACAACGACAACTTCACCCACACGGTGAAGGTCGACGGCCAGGCCGACCACAAGGTCGGCCGCGGACACAGCGTCTCCATCACGTTCGACAAGCCGGGCACCTATCACTACGAGTGCACGCTGCACAGCCATGACATGCACGGGACGGTGATCGTCAAGTGAGTCGCGACGAGCTTGGCGTCGACATCGTCGTCCTCGCCTGCGCCGTCGGCGCCGGCGTCCACGGCGCGCTTGTTCCGGATCACTTCAACGAGGGCACCTGGCCCGGGGTCGGCTTCCTCCTGGCCACGGTGCTGCTCGCGATCCTCGCGTTCGTCCTGACGCGCAGGCCGACACAGCTCGCGCTCGCGTTCACGGCCGCTGTGTTCGCCGGGCTGATCGCGAGCTACGCGCTCGCGGTCACCACGGGCGTCCCGGTGCTCCACCCCGACGTGGAGGCCGTCGACGCGCTGGCGCTCGTCACGAAGGCGGTCGAGGTAGTCGGCCTTCTTGCGGCCATGAGCCTGGTGCGGCGGCCCGTCCTCCGCCTCACGTTCTTCCAACCGAAAGGAACCACGACATGAATACGACACGGGCTTCGCGCCCGATCCCCATCGCGTTGACGGCGCTCGTCGCCTTCTTCGCGGCGCTTGCCGCTCTCGCGGTCTCGAGCGGCATGAACATGGCCCAGGCACAAGGCGATGCCGCCCGGCAAGCCCAGGCCCCGATGAACATGAAGATGGACATGACGGTGAACGCCGCGCGAACGACGCCGGCCAAGGTCTTTGCCCTGCGCACCGACATGCGGAAGCTCTGGGAAGACCACATCACGTGGACACGGCTGGCGATCATCAGCCTCCTGAGCGGTAGTCCCGACACCAACGCGACAGTCGCGCGTCTGCTGAGGAATCAGGTCGACATCGGCAATGCGGTCAAGCCGTTCTACGGCCAGGCGGCCGGCAACCAGCTGACGGCGCAGTTACGGCAGCACATCCTGATCGCGGCCGATCTGATTGCAGCCGCCAAGGCGGGTGACCAGGCGAAGCTCGCGAGCGAGCGGGCGCTCTGGGTGAAGAACGCCGACGGCATCGCGGCTCTGCTGAACAGCATCAATCCCCGCCACTGGAAGCTGTCCGTGATGAAGGCGGAGATGCGCATGCACCTGAAGCTGACGACGGCAGAGGTCGTCGCCCGCCTGCAGGGCAACTGGGCCGCGGACGTCGACGCCTACGACAAGGTCCACCGCCACATCCTGCACATGTCCGACCTGCTCGCGAACGGGCTCGTCGAGCAATTCCCGCAGCGATTCCGCTAGTCCGCCGCAGACACACGGCAACCGTCCCGGAGCGGCTCGTCCGCTCCGGGACGACTCGTCTCCGCAGGTAAGAAACCGGGTCCCGGCGGCACCAAGAGGACATGCACACGACGGTCACAGGCGAGCGGGGCAGCGGCGAGGTCGCCCGCTGGCGGCTGAAGCAGCTCGTCGACTCTGGCTTCCCGCCGCCGCTCGCAAGCGCCGTTGCAAAGGATGTGCGCTACGACCTGCACGCGCTGATCGAGCTCGTCGAGCGCGGCTGTCCGTGCCACCTGGCCATCCGCATCCTCGCTCCGCTCGACCAGAGGGACGCGGCGTGAGCGCTCCGGGCACGGCTACCGTGCCGGTGATGGAGCCCGCGACCCGTCCGGCAGCGACGACGACAGAACGGCTACTCGACCCCGAGTCGCGCGAGTGGTTGCGCGCCCTCCGCTCTTCCGGAGCGGAGCGGGACGAGGCGATCGCGCGCCTGCACGCGACGCTCCTCCGCGCGACGCGCTTCGAGGTCGCGCGGCGCCGCCCGTCGCTTCCTCATCTGCGCGGCGACGATCTGGACGACGTCGCAAACCAGGCCGCCGACGACGCTCTCATGAGCGTGCTCCGCCGGCTCGACGACTTTCGAGGGGCGAGCCGCTTCACGACGTGGGTCTACAAGTTCGGGCTGCTCGAGGCCGCCGTCAAGCTTCGCAAGCGCGCGTGGCAGGGACGGGAGGTTCCGCTCGAGCCCGAGACATGGAGCCTGTTCTCGACGGACGGCCTCGAGCCGGGTGCCGAGGCCGAGCAGAGTGAGCTGCTGCTGACGCTGCAGAAGGCGGTCGCCGAGGTGCTGACCCCCCACCAGCGTCGTGTTCTCGTCGCCCTGGCATTGAACGGCGTGCCGATCGACGTCCTTGCGGATCGGCTGAACACCAACCGTGGCGCGCTCTACAAGACGCTCCACGATGCCCGGCGCAAGTTGCTCAACCATTTGAAGGAGCGCGGCCTCGCGCTCGACGACCGGCTGGAGGAGAAGTGATGGATCGACCCGATCTGAAGCAGACGCTCGCCCGGCTCCTCGGGCCTGCTGGCCCCGAGGTCGGCTGTGACGTGTGTTTCGACCAGCTCGACCGGTACGTCGAGCTCGAGCTCGCGGGCCAGGACGCCGAGGCTGCGATTCCCGGCCTGCGCGCCCACCTCGACGGCTGCCCGGCTTGCCGGGAGGAGCACGAGAGCCTGCACGCGCTCGTCGGCGGCGAACAGGCGCTGTAGCCGGTAAGAACTCCCGCCCACCCGACACGAAGAGAGTGTGGGGGAAGTCACCTTTCACGCGCTGCGGCTCGGGACCGTCCCGGGTCGCGTGATGACGCCACGGCACGCGAGCGAGCGGCTCGTCGACGCCGCCGTCGACCATCTCGGCTGCCGTGAGGCTCGCGTCGCCGACGTGGGCACCGGCTCCGGCGCGATCGCGATCGCCGTGGCGGCCGCGCTGCCCGGCGTGCGGGTCTGGGCGACCGACATCGATCCGGCGGCAGTCGCGCTTGCGCGAGCCAACGTTCGGCGGCACGGGCTCGAGAGCCGCGTGGCCGTCCGGCAAGGCGATCTCCTCCACCCGATCCCCGGCGACTTCGACCTGATCGCGGCCAACCTTCCCTATCTGGCAGCAACCGCGGCCGATGCGCATCCCGAGCTCGCTGCCGAGCCGCGTTCGGCCGTGTTCGCGGACGGCGACGGCCTCGATCCGTATCGCCGGCTCCTCGCCGCTGCGCGAACGCGCCTTCGTCCCGACGGCCTGCTCGTGATCCAGCTGCACCGGCAGGTGCTGGCGGCGAGCCGCG
The DNA here is from genome assembly GCA_036523555.1 of Gaiellaceae bacterium. GTDB lineage: Bacteria > Actinomycetota > Thermoleophilia > Gaiellales > Gaiellaceae > 3-1-20CM-4-69-9. Next base: position 2,055 of record DATDDZ010000077.1, on the reverse strand, counting down.
ACGAGCTCGAACGTCTCACTGCGAGAGTTGCCGACGCGGCATGACGACGACCGCCCTCAGCCCTGCGCGTACGGCGCTCGCGTTCACGACGCGAGCGCGCCCTCGGCAAGCCCCTCGCCGAGATCCCCCGGTTCGTTTGAGGGATCAGGGCGACGCCGGCTGCCCCTCGTACGCTCTCCGCAAGCCCTCGATGTCGATCTTCGACATCTGCAGCATGGCCTTCATGACCCGGTTCGCCCCTTCGCGGTCTGCGCCGCCGAGCAGCTCGCCGAGCGCGCGCGGGATGACCTGCCACGACACGCCGAACTTGTCGGTGAGCCAGCCGCACGGACCTTTCTCGCCGCCCTCCGAGAGCTTTTCCCAGAACCGGTCGACCTCCTCCTGCGACTCGCAGCTCACGAACAGCGAGATCCCCTGGGAGAACGTGAATGACGGTCCGCCGTTCAGCGCGATGAACGGCTGTCCGGCGAGCTCGAACGAGGCGGACATGAACGTCCCGGCTGCCGCAGGCCCGGCGTCCCCGTAGCGGTTCGAGCTCAGGATCCTCGAGTCCTCGAAGATCGAGACGTAGAAGTCGACGGCTTCATCGGCGCGGCCGTCGAAGGTCAGGAAGGTCGTGATTTTCTGCACGTGTTCGGTCCTTTCTCGTTTCTCGACAGCATGCCGTTCGAAAGATGAGACGGGTCGGCTCCAGAAAAGTGATCGCCGAGGCTTCCCATGCCCCCTTGATCAGTCTGTGGTCGTCTCGAGCAGGTCCGCGAGAAGCCGCGTCATCGGCCATGTGCCCTCTGACGTGTTCGACATCACCGTGTGTGTGATCTCCCGCTCGGGGTCGTGGACGCTGCAGGAAGAGACACCTGTGTCATATCCCTCGAGCAGCGGGAGGCCGGTCGTTTCGCGAAGCCAGAAGCCGAGGCCGTAGCGCCTCGAGAGCCGCGGCACGTGGCTGCGGGGCCGCACCATCCGGGCCACCCACTCCTTGGGCACGATCCGGCCGTCGAAGAGAGCGTCCCAGAAGGAGGCGAAGTCTTCGACGGTGGAGTACATACCGCCGTCGCCACTGCCGCGCACCGGGAGATGGAACACGTTCGTCCTCGTTGCGCCGTCGACCGTGAGATACCCGAGCGCAGCGCTGCCGGGGAGCTCGTCGGAGCGCAGAAACGCCGAGTTCCTCATGCCGGCGGGCTCGCAGACGCGACGGTGGACGAGCTCGTGGAACGGTACGCCGCTCGTCCGCTCGGCGATCAGGGCGAGCACGACGTAGCCGCTGTTGCTGTAGGCGAAGCGCTCGCCCGGCGGGAACTTCGTCGGATGCCCGTCGAGCGCGACGAGGTACTGCTCGCTGGTTGCGAGCTCGTGCACGGGGACCGGCATCAGGTAGTCGGCGAGGTCGTGCTCCTCGTCTTCGTCCAGGTAGTCGCCGATCCCCGATCGGTGCGCCAGCAGGTGCTCGACGGTCACGTCGTCGCGGATCAGCGGCAGATCCGGCCCGAGGACGGAGCGCGCCGTGGTCGAGAGCTCGAGCTGGCCGTCCTCGACAAGGCTCACGATCGCGAGGGCGGTCAGGCCCTTGCAGGCGCTCGCGATCGCGAACTGCGTGTCGACCGTGTTCGCGATCCCGTGCGCGCGGTCCGCGAGACCGTAGGCGGCGGCGAGGACGAGCTCCCCGCCACGGTCCACACGAACGACGCCCGAGAATCCGCCGGCATTCGCGAGCTCGTCGACGGCGCGGACAAGAGGCTCCATGGCCGGGAGACGCTAGCGCGTCCTTGGTTGCTACTTCCTGGTGATCTCCCCCTGGCCGCTGATGTTCGTCTTGACGTTCGCTGGGTTGCCGCTGTAGAGGATCGTCCCGGTGCCGGGCACCGAGGCGTCCAGTTTGCCCGTCGCGTGGACGAGGATGCGGCCCGAACCCGAGAGGACGGCGTGCACGTCGCGGGCGACGAGTTGCTCGAGCTGGGCATCGCCGGACCCGGCGAGTGAGACGTCGAGTCGGTTCACGGTTCCGCCGGCGCGCAGGAGGCCGCCTCCGATGAGCGCCACGCTCAGGGTTTG
>DATDDZ010000076.1:0-11690 GCA_036523555.1 Gaiellaceae bacterium | reverse complement strand
ATCTACGGCGCGCCCGCCGAGCAGGCCGGCGCAACCTTCCTGGACGACGTCGAGGTCGCGCCGCCCAGGGCCGGCGGCTAGACGCCGGCCGGCTCCGCGACGGCCGCGCGCTCGAACACGAGCTCGCCGTCTTGCACGTCGACGCGAACCGTGTCGCCCTCGCCGAAGTCGCCTTCGAGCAGCCGCAGCGCCAGGGGGTTCTCCACGAGCCGCTGCAGCGCCCTCTTCAGAGGCCTCGCGCCGTAGGCCGGGTCCCAGCCCGCGTCCGCAACGGCCTGCTTGGCCCCGTCCGTCAGCTCGAGCCCGAGCCCACGATCGGCCAAACGCTCGCGCAGCCGCGCGAGTTGCAGCTCGACGATCTCGCCGAGCTGATCCTTCGTCAGGGGCCGGAACTCGACGATCTCGTCGATGCGGTTGAGGAACTCCGGTCGGAAGAACTCGCGCATCTGCTCCTGCGAGCGCAGGTTCGAGGTCATGATCAGGACCGTGTTGCGGAAGTCGACCGTGCGGCCCTGACCGTCGGTGAGCCGCCCGTCGTCGAGGATCTGCAGGAGCACGTCGAAAACCTCGTTGTGCGCCTTCTCGATCTCGTCGAGGAGGACGACAGAGTAGGGCCGCCGGCGCACGGCCTCCGTCAGCTGGCCGCCTTCCTCGTACCCGACGTAGCCGGGCGGCGCGCCGATGAGCCGCGCGACGGTGTGCCGCTCCTGGTACTCGGACATGTCGAGCCGCACCATCGCGCGGTCGTCGTCGAACATGAACTCCGCCAGCGCGCGGGCCAACTCGGTCTTCCCCACGCCGGTCGGCCCGAGGAAGACGAACGAGCCGATCGGGCGGTTCGGGTCCTGCAGGCCGGTGCGCGCGCGGCGAAGAGCGTTCGCCACCGCCTCGACCGCTTCGCCCTGGCCGACGACCCGCAGGTGTAGGCGCTCTTCCATGTGGATCAGCTTCTCGGTCTCGCCCTCGAGCAGACGGTCGACGGGAATCCCGGTCCAGCGAGCGACGACGGCGGCGACGTCGTCCTCGTCCACCTCTTCCTTGACCATCAGGTTCTCCGGCTGCGAGCCGTCGCGCTCGGCGAGCTCGCGCTCGAGCTCGGGGAGCTCACCGTGCCGGATCTCTGCTGCCCGGTTGAAATCCCCGGCCCGCTCCGCGCGCTCGAACTCCATGCGCAGCTCGTCGATCCGCTGGGTGATCGCCTTGACCCGGTCGAGTGCCTCCTTCTCCTGCGCCCAGCGCGCCGCGAGCTCCGAATGCCGCTCTTTCGCTTCCGCCAGCTCGCGCTCGACCGGCTCGCGCACCTCCTTCGACTCCTTCTGCATGGCCGCGAGCTCGATCTCCAGCTGCCGCACGCGGCGGTTGGCCTCGTCGAGCTCGAGCGGGCTCGAGTCGATCTCCATCCGCAGACGCGAGGCGGCCTCGTCGACGAGGTCGATCGCCTTGTCGGGCAGGAAGCGGTCGGTGATGTAGCGCTCGGAGAGAACCGCCGCGGCGACGAGCGCGGCGTCGCGGATGCGCACGCCGTGGTGCGCCTCGTAGCGCTCCTTCAGGCCCCGCAGGATGGCGATGGTGTCGGCGACAGACGGCTCGCCGACGAGGATCGGCTGGAAGCGGCGCTCGAGTGCGGCGTCCTTCTCGATCTGCTTGCGGTACTCGTCCAGGGTCGTCGCGCCGACAGCGCGGAGCTCTCCACGTGCGAGCATCGGCTTGAGGAGATTCCCGGCAGAGACAGCGCCCTCGGCCGCGCCCGCCCCGACGATCGTGTGCAGCTCGTCGATGAACAGGATGACCTTCCCCTCGGCCGCCTGGATCTCGTTCAACACTGCCTTGAGCCGCTCCTCGAACTCGCCCCGGTACTTCGAGCCCGCGAGCAGCGCGCCGATGTCGAGCGCCCAGACGCGCTTTCCCTTGAGTCCCTCCGGCACGTCCCCCGCGACGATGCGCTGCGCGAGCCCTTCGACGATCGCCGTCTTGCCGACCCCGGGGTCGCCGATCAGCACGGGGTTGTTCTTCGTGCGTCGCGACAGCACCTGGATGACACGGCGGACCTCCTCGTCGCGCCCGATCACCGGGTCGAGCTTGCCGTCCTCGGCCGCCGCCGTGAGGTCGCGTCCGAATTTCTCGAGCGCTCGGTAGGTCTCCTCGGGATCCTGCGATGTCACGCGCTGGCCGCCGCGCACCGCCTTGATCTTCGCCTCGACCGCCTCGCGGGGGACGACGTCGAGCGCGAGCAGAAGGTGCTCCGTGGAGACGTAGTCGTCCTCCATCCGCTTCGCCTCGTCCGCGGCCCTGTCGAGCACGCGCGAGAACGCGGCGGATACGGCGGGCTGCTGCGCCATGCCCTGCACCGACGGCCTGGCGCGCAAGGCGGCCTCCGCCTGCGCGCGCAGCTCGGGCGCATCCGGCACGAGCTGCTGCGGCAGCTCCTGGTCGAGCAGCGCCAGGACGAGGTGCTCGGGGTAGAGCTCGGGATTGCCCATGCGGCGCGCGAGCTCCTGGGCCGCCGCGACGGCCTCCTGGCTCTTGATCGTCAGCTTGTTGAAGTCCATCAGCGCGGCGTCCGGACGATGTCGACCGGCGGCTTCCAGGGGACGAGGTCGCGCCGGTACTGGCGGTGCACCTCGCTGATCGCGGCGCGCATCTCCCGCTCCATCCGATCGAGCTGCCGGCGGACTCGCTCGAGCTCGTCCTGGAGCCGGATTACCTGCTCGACGCCGGCGAGGTTCAGCCCGAGCTCGTTCGTCAGCTCCTGGATCAGCCGGAGCCGGTCGAGGTCGGCCTCGGAGTACAGCCGGGTGTTGCCCGCGGTCCGCTTGGGCCGGAGCAGGCCCTTGCTCTCGTAGATGCGCAGCGTCTGCGGATGCATCCCGACGATCTCGGCTGCCACGGAGATCATGTAACGCGGGCGCTCGTCCATCACCGGCCGTCGTCTCTGAACCGCCGGCGCATCTGCTGCTCGAGCTTGCGCCGCATGATCACGAAGAGCGCGAGGACGCCGACCGTGCCGACGCCGACGATCACGATCGCGGCTGTCTTCATCCGAACAGCGCCTCTCGTGGATCCTCGTGCGAAGCCTTCTGGAGCTCCTCGAGCGCCGTTCGCTCCTGCTTCGACAGCTTCTTGGGGACGGTCAGGCGCAGCCTGGCGATGAGGTCGCCCTTGCCGCCGCCGTCGAGCTTCGGAGCGCCGTGGCCTCGGATGCGGAACTGCCGGCCTTCCTGCGTGCCCGCGGGAACCTTGAGCGAGACGCGGTCGCCGTAGGGAGTGGGCACCTCGACCGTCGCGCCGAGCGCCGCCTCCGTGAAGGTCACGGGCACGTCGATGACGAGATCCGCTCCGCGGCGATGGAAGAGCTTCGACGGCTGGACCCGCGTGACGACGAACAGGTCGCCCGCCGGGCCGCCGGCCGCGCCTACCTCGCCCTTTCCCTTGAGCTTGACACGCGTGCCGTTCTTGACGCCGGCCGGGATCTTGACGGTGTAGCGCTTCGTCCGCCGCTCGCGGCCGCTGCCGTTGCAGTTGTGGCAGGGCTTCTCGATCACGGTCCCGTTTCCGCGGCAGCGCGGACACGGCTCGGAGAGCGCGAACATCCCCTGGCTCTCGGCGACGACACCGCGGCCGTGGCAGACGGGACAGATAACGGGCGCCGTACCGGGCTCCGCGCCGCTGCCGCCGCAGACACGGCAGGCAGTCGTGATCTCGACCGGGATCTTCGTCTCGATTCCGCGCAGCGAGTCCTCGAACGAGAGGCTGACCTCGACCTCGACGTCGGCCCCACGCTCGGGCTGCGCGCGGCGGGTGCCCCCTCCGCGTCCGGCGCGGCCCCCGAAGAGCCCGCCGAACAGGTCGCCGAGATCGCCGAGATCGTTGATGTTGAAGTTGCCGCCGCGGCCGAAGTCGCGCGGATCGAACCCGGGACGGCCGTTCGCGGAGCCGAACGTGTCGTACTGCTTTCGCTTCTCGGGGTCCGAGAGCGTGTCGTACGCGTTCTGAACCTCCTTGAACTTCTCCTCGGAGGAGGCGTCGCCCGGATTCTTGTCCGGGTGGTAGCGGGCGGCGAGCTTGCGGTAGGCCTTCTTGATCTCTTCGGCCGACGCGCCCTTCTTCACCCCGAGGGTGTCGTACAGAGAGGCCAATTCCTACTCTCCCGCGGGCGGCGCCGACGCGACGACGACACGCGCCGGACGCAGCACTCTGTCGCCGAGCATGTATCCCTTCTGCACCACCTCGATGACCGAGCCCTCCTCGGCGTCGGACGGCTGGGAGAGCAGCGCCTCGTGGACGTGGGGGTCGAACTTCCCGTCGGTCTCGATCTCCGCGAGCCCTTCCTTGGCGAGCAGGCCGGCGAGCGAGCGGTGGACGAGGCGCACTCCCTCCTCGAGTCTCGCCTCCTCGTGCTCGGCGGCGGCCTCGAGCGCGCGGCCCAGATCGTCGAGGATCGGGATCAGCTCCTTGACGAGGCGCTCGGTCGCACGCTCGGCGAACGCCGCCTGGTCGCGAGCGCTTCGCTTGCGGAAGTTGTCGAACTCCGCTGCGAGGCGCTGCAGCCGATCGAGGAGCTCGTCACGCTCGGCTCCGAGAGCGGCGACCTGCTCGCCGCTCTCTTCCTCTTCCGGACGCGTCCCGGGGCCTGTCCCCGGGGCGTGCTCCTTTGCGACACGCTCGTCGGTCACGCCTTCGGAGCCTCCTGCTCCTCGTCGATGACCTCGTAGTCGCCCTCTTCGACGACCTCGTCGTCGGAGCCGGCCGCCGTGTCACCGTTGCCACCCGAAGCCGAAGCCGCGGATGCCTGCTGCTGCGCCGACGCGTAGACCGTCTCGGCGAGCTTGTGCGAGGCCTCCTGGAGCGCCTCGGTCTTCGCGCGGATCTCGCCGACGTCCTCGCCTTCGAGAGCCTGCTTCAGCTCCATGATCCGACCCTCGATCGTCGCGGCGTCGGACTCGTCGAGCGCGTCTCGATGATCCTTGAGCGACCGCTCGGTCTGGTACGCGAGCTGCTCGGCGTGGTTCTTCGTGTCCGCGACCTCGTGCAGGCGACGTGCCTCGTCGGCGTGCGCCTCGGCGTCGCGGATCATCTGCTGCACCTCGTCCTCTTTCAGGCCCGAGCCGCCCTCGATCCGGATCTGCTGCTGGTTCCCGGTGCCGAGGTCCTTCGCCGACACGTTGATGATCCCGTTGGCGTCGATGTCGAACGAGACCTCCACCTGGGGCATCCCCCGCGGCGCCGGCGGAATGCCGACGAGCTGGAACTTGCCGAGCGTCTTGTTGAACGCGGCCATCTCGGACTCGCCCTGGAGCACGTGCACCTCGACGGAGGGCTGGTTGTCCTCCGCGGTCGTGAACGTCTCGGACTTCTTCGTGGGGATGGTCGTGTTCCGCTCGATCAGTCGCGTGAAAACACCGCCCTTCGTCTCGATGCCGAGCGAGAGCGGGGTGACGTCGAGCAGGAGGATGTCCTTGACCTCACCCTTTAGGACACCGCCCTGAATGGCCGCGCCGACGGCGACGACCTCGTCCGGGTTGACCCCCTTGTGCGGCTCCTTGCCGATCAGGTCCTTGACCTTCTCGACGACGGCCGGCATGCGCGTCATGCCGCCCACCAGGACGACGTGGTCGATCTTCGACTTGTCGATCCCGGCGTCGGCGACACACTGCTCCGTCGGGCCGACGGTGCGCGCAAGCAGGTCCGCGCTGAGCTCGTTCAGCTTCGCGCGGGTGAGCTGCAGGTCGAGGTGCTTCGGGCCCTCCTGCGTCGCCGTGACGAACGGCAGGTTGATCTGCGTCGTCATCGTCGAGGACAGCTCGATCTTCGCCTTCTCGGCGGCCTCGTAGAGACGCTGCAGCGCCATGCGGTCGGCGGCGAGGTCGATTCCCTGGTCCTTCTTGAACTCCGCGACCATCCAGTCGACGATCGCCTTGTCGAAGTTGTCGCCGCCGAGGTGGTTGTCGCCGTTCGTCGCCTTCACCTCGAAGACGCCCTCGCCGAGCTCGAGAATCGAGACGTCGAACGTCCCGCCGCCAAGGTCGAAGACGAGGATCGTCTGGTCCGAGCCTTCCTTGTCGAGCCCGTACGCCAGCGCCGCGGCGGTCGGCTCGTTGATGATCCGGAGGACGTTGAGGCCGGCGATCTTGCCCGCGTCCTTCGTCGCCTCGCGCTGCGCGTTGTTGAAGTAGGCCGGCACGGTGACGACTGCGTCGGTCACCGGCTCGCCGAGATAGGCCTCGGCGTCGGCCTTCAGCTTCTGGAGGATCATCGCGCTGATCTCCGGCGGCGCGTACTCCTTGCCCCCGGCCTTGACGCGCGCGTCGCCGTTCGCTCCCTTCACGACCTCGTAGGGAACGATGGTCATCTCCTCGGAGACCTCGTCCCACTTGCGGCCCATGAAGCGCTTGATCGAGAAGACGGTGTTCTCCGGGTTCGTCACCTGCTGGCGCCGCGCGGGCGCGCCGACGAGCCGCTGGCCGTCCTTCGTGAACGCGACGACCGATGGTGTCGTGCGGCCGCCCTCCGCGTTCGGGACGACGGTCGGCTCGCCGCCCTCGAGCACGGCCATGCAGCTGTTCGTCGTGCCGAGATCGATGCCGATTGTCTTTGCCATACCTGATTTTCGCCTTTCGCTCGTAGGTTCCACTGAGAAAATCTAAGCCTGATGCTATCAATCTTGGCCCTTTGTCGCCCACCGCCTCCCGAGCGCGTCCCTGAGAGCAGATCCAGCGGCAGGCTCGGCCAGCACGATGCCGGCCATGATGAGCCCGCAGCCGCCCCAGCCGACGGCCCCGAGCCGGTCGCCGTCCAGCGCGAAACCGAAGAGCGCCGCCCAGACCGGCTCGAGCGTGAAGGCGAGAGCGGTCCGGGTCGCCGAGGTCCGGCGCTGAGCCCAGGTCTGCGCGAGGAAGCCGAGCGCGCTGGCGAACACGCCCGTGACGATCAGCGCGCCCCACACCGTCCAGCCGCGCGGGACGCCGAGGTCTCCCAGCGCGACCGCGACGACGAGGAGCCCTGCGAAGGCCGCCGCCATCTCGACGAGCGTGAACGCGAGCGGGTCGTAGCGGGGAGCGAACCGCTCCATCAGCACGATCTGGAGCGAGTAGAGAGCGGCTCCCACGAGGACGAGCAGATCGCCGGTCGCCGACCCAGAGTGGACGCCCGAGAGCAGCGCGAGGCCGACCGTTGCCGCGCCGACTCCGATCCATCCGCCACGTCCGATGCGCGAGCGGAGCAGCACGAGCGCGATCAGCGGCGTGAGGACGACATACATCCCGGTGACGAAGCCGGCGCTCGACACCGTCGTCCGCTCGAGCCCCGCCGTCTGGAACGCGTAGCCGGCGGCGAGCAGCAGTCCGAGCAGCGCCGCCGCCGAGACTCCGGTATGGCGGAGGCCGGCGACTCGCCTCGCGCCCGGGAGGGCGAGCGTCGCCGTCGCGATCGCGAACCGGACCGCGAGGAAGGCGAACAGCGGGTAGAGGGCGATAGCGTCCTTGACCTGGACGAACGTGATCCCCCACACGGCCGTGACCCCGATCAGGGCGAGAAGCGCGGGCATCACAGGATTCTCCAGTGAAACGCCTCGGCTAAGCTCGTCCCATGGAGCCGCTGCGCGACTCGTGGGGGCGCGAGATCAAGTCGGTGCGCGTCTCCGTCACAGACAAGTGCAACTTCCGCTGCACGTACTGCATGCCGGCCGAGGGCCTCCAGTGGCTCGGCCGCGAAGAGATCCTGTCCTTCGAGGAGATCACGCGCCTCGTGCGGCTGCTGGCCGGCCTGGGCGTCGACGAGGTCCGGCTGACCGGCGGCGAGCCCCTCGTCCGGCGTGACGTTCCCGACCTCGTCGCGATGCTCGCCGGGGTTGAAGGTGTCCGCGATCTCTCGCTGACGACCAACGGCGTGCTCCTCGATCGCCTCGCTTCACCGCTGGTCGCTGCGGGCCTCCGCCGGATCAACGTCTCGCTCGACACGCTGAACCACGTCCGCTTCGCGGAGATCACGCGTCGCGACGCGCTCGACGCCGTGCTCCTCGGGCTCGCCGAGGCCGAGCGCCACCCCGAGCTGCGGCCGATCAAGGTCAACTGCGTCGCCGTGAAAGGCTTCACCGAGACCGAGGTGCCCGCGCTCGCCGAGCTCGCTCGGCGCAAGCCGTACGTCGTCCGCTTCATCGAGTTCATGCCCCTCGACGCGGACGAAGCGTGGCGAGAGGACGACGTGCTCACCGGTGAGGAGATCCGCCGCATCGTCGAGGAGCATCACGGGCCGCTGGTCGAACTGCCGACGAAGGCCTCCTCGACCGCGCGTCGCTTCTCCTTCGCCGACGGCGAAGGAGAGCTCGGTTTCGTGAACCCGGTGTCCGAGCCGTTCTGCTCCAGCTGCGACCGCATCCGGCTCACCGCCGACGGCCAGCTTCGGACGTGCCTCTTCTCGCGCCGCGAGTGGGATCTGAAGGGCCCGCTCCGCCTCGGCGCGACCGACGACGAGCTCGTCGAGCTGCTCCGCTTCGCCGTTCGTCACAAAGAGCTCAAGCACCGGATCAACGACCCGGGCTTCGTCCGCGCAAGCCGCTCGATGTCGCAGATCGGCGGCTGACACGGCGCCCCCGGCGACCGTCGCGGGGGCTAGAATTAGAGTGCTATGAGTGCCGTGATCGCCGCCGGACGGCGCTTCCTGCCGCGTGGCTACGCGGACCTTGGGCTCCAGTTCCTGATCTGGTTCGGGTTTCTCGCTGCCTATCAGGTCGCGCGCGGGGTCGCCGACCGCGACCCCACCAGGGCGTTCGTGAACGGCTGGCGCGTGATCGGCATCGAGCAGAGAGCGATCGGGCTCGGCGAGCTGACGCTCCAGGGATGGACGCAGTCGTCGAAGGTGCTCGAGGCTCTCGTGTCTTGGACCTACTGGAACTCGGAGTTCACGGTCATCGGCCTGGCGCTCCTGTGGGTCTACCTGCGCCGCAACGAGGCGTTCACGCGCTTCCGCAACGCGATCCTGCTCGCGAACGTGCTCGGCCTCGTCGGATACGTGCTGCTGCCGACGGCGCCTCCACGCTTCTTCACCTCGGTCGGGTTCATCGACACGATGGGACAGTTCGGCGGCCTCAATCACGGCAGCGGCCTCGTCCAGCTAGCCGCGAATCCGTACGCGGCGATGCCGAGCCTGCACGCAGCGGACGCATTGATCGTCGGCGTCGTCCTCGCGTCCGTATCACGGCGAGCCGTCTTCAAGGCCCTCTGGCTGGTGTGGCCGCTCTGGGTCTGGTTCGCCGTCATGGCGACCGGCAACCACTTCTGGCTCGACGTGCTCGCGGGAATCGTGCTCGCGGCCGTCACGATGGCGCTCGTCTATCGCAGTCGAGTCCGGGGCTTCATCGCAAATCTGCTATAGTCCGCCCATAGCAGGAATGCGATGGGCCGGAACATGAGGGATACCGCCGTTCTCCAGCGAGTCAAGCACGGCTACACGACGGGGGCGCGAACGCTCGCGTCACGGTCGATCGTCGGGCTCGCGCGGACGCGCGTCACTCCGAATGCCCTAACCACCTCCGGCGTCTCACTCTGCCTCGCCGCCGCAGTGCTCGTGTACTTCGAGAACCGCAACCAGCTGCTCTTCTACTGGGCCGGCGCGGCCGTCTTCGTGGTTGGCTCGATCCTCGACATCCTCGACGGAGCGCTCGCGCGCGCGGGCGGCAAGACGACTCCGTTCGGCTCGTTTCTCGACTCGACGACCGACCGTGTCGGTGAGGGGGCGATGCTCGGCGCGATCGCGTTGATCTTCGCCCGTCAGAGCAATCAGGTCGCGCTCGGCGCAGCGGTCGCCGCGATCGCCGGCTCGTTCCTCGTCAGCTACACGCGCGCGAAGGCCGAGGCGCTCGGCCTGCGCGGGGACGTCGGGCTCGGTTCGCGCGCCGAGCGGGTGGTCGTGATCACCGCCGGCCTCGTGCTCGCCCCGTGGGGAGCGCTGCAATGGGCGATCTACCTCCTCACCGCGACCGCGTGGCTCACGGTCCTCCAGCGCATCCTGCACGTTCGCAAACAACTGGCTCGGCTTGGAGGCTCTGGGAATGACTCAGCAGAACGGTAGGCAGAACGGAAAGGGACAGCTCGACGACCGCGTCAGGGTCGCGCTCGTCGGGGTCGGGAACTGTGCGAACTCGCTCCTGCAGGGCGTCGAGTACTACAAGGACGCTCCTGACGACCAGTTCGTGCCGGGCCTGATGCACGTGAACCTCGGCGGCTACCACATCAGCGACATCGAGTTCACGGCGGCGTTCGACGTCACGACCGACAAGGTCGGCAAGGACCTCGCCGAGGCGATCTGGGCACACCCGAACGACACGATCAAGTTCGCGGACGTCCCCGAGACCGGCATCGAGGTCTCCCGCGGGATGACCCACGACGGGCTCGGGAAGTACATCTCGGAGGTCGTGACGAAGGCTCCCGGAGAGACCGCCGACGTCGTCGGCATCCTGCGCGACACGAAGACCGACGTCGTCGTCAACTACCTTCCGGTGGGCTCCGAGGCCGCGACCAAGTGGTACGCGGAGCAGGTGCTCGAGGCCGGCTGCGCGATGGTCAACTGCATGCCCGTCTTCATCGCGCGCGAGGCCTACTGGCAGCGCCGCTTCGAGGAGAAGGGACTGCCGATCATCGGCGACGACATCAAGTCGCAGGTCGGAGCGACGATCACCCACCGCGTCCTCACCTCGCTCTTCCGCGAGCGCGGAGTCCGGCTCGACAAGACGATGCAGCTGAACGTCGGCGGCAACTCCGACTTCCGGAACATGCTCGAGCGAGACCGGCTCGAGTCGAAGAAGATCTCGAAGACGAACGCCGTCACGTCGATGCTCGACTACGACCTCGGCGCCGACAACGTCCACGTCGGCCCTTCCGACTACGTCCCGTGGCTGACCGACCGCAAGTGGGCGTACATCCGGATGGAGGGCTCCTCGTTCGGCGACGTGCCTCTCAACCTCGAGCTCAAGCTCGAGGTCTGGGACTCGCCGAACTCGGCCGGCATCGTCATCGACGCCGTCCGCCTCGCGAAGCTCGCGCTCGTGAACGGCGTTGCCGGTGCGCTCGAGGGCCCGAGCTCGTATCTGATGAAGTCGCCGCCCCGGCAGGTCCCGGACGACGATGCCTACGAGGCGACCGAGAAGTTCATCCGCGACAACCCGCGCCGGGCCGGGCAGGTCCAGGAAGGCGTCGCCACGAACTGAGGACAGTGTCTCCGCCGCCGCGGGCGCGGCGGCGGAGACACCCTCTAACTAGGCCTAGGGCTGCGCTGCCTCGTGCTGCTTGGCGGCGAAGACGTCCGAGAGGCTGTTCACCTCGGCGTCACGGGACGCCAACGGCTTGAGGCCGTACCGCCCCTCGATCATCGCGAGGATCGACGTCGTGTCGTACTGCGTGTGATCGACGGTGAATTTACCGCGCAGGAACGGCGAGACGACGAGCGTCGGGATCCGCGTCCCCGGGCCCCACTGATCGTGCGGCCCGTCGTCGTTTCCCTGACCCTGCTGATCGTGCTGCCCGTTGTCGTTTCCCTGGCCAGGTGGCGGAACGTGGTCCCACTGGCCGCCGAACTCGTCGTAGGTGACGACGACCATCGTGTCCTTCGCGCACGCGCTGTCCTGGATCAGCTTCATCAACTCCATCAGGTGCGTGCTCCCGATCGACTCGCTCGCGTAACCCGGGTGCTCGTTCTCC
>DATDDZ010000075.1:0-7576 GCA_036523555.1 Gaiellaceae bacterium | reverse complement strand
TCTCCGACGCCGCGTCGACGAAGAGACGCGTCAGCTTCGTCAGGTCGTCGTCCGTGAGCTTGCCGACCGCTCCGAAGTCGACGAGCCCGATGCGGTCGGCGCGGCCGAGGACGAGGATGTTCGCCGGTGCGGGTCGCCGTGGAAGAAGCCGTGCCGGAAGACCATCGTCATCCACGTCTCCGCCATGACGTGCGCGAGGTCGCGCCGGTCCTGGATAGACCATTTGTCCGGCTCCACGTCGACGACCTGCGTGCCTTCGAGCCACTCGAGGGTCAACACGCGGGTGCGCGTATAGCTCCAGAACACGCGCGGGACCTGGACGTGCGGGTGGCCGGCGAAGTTCCGGTGGAACGTCTCGGCGTTGCGAGCTTCGAGGCGGTAGTCGAGCTCGTGCCGGATGGAGCGTGCGAACTCGTCTACGAGCTGGTGCGCATCGATGAAGTCGAGCGCGCGAACGCGCTCCTTCGCGAGCTTGGCGGCCTGGTAGAGCAGCGCGAGGTCGGCCTCGATCTGGCGCGGAGCGCCGGGCCTCTGCACCTTGACCGCGACCCGTCTGCCGTTCGGGAGCGTCGCGCGATGCACCTGGCCGATCGACGCGGCGGCAACGGGACGTTCCTCGAACTCCAGGAACAGCCGGTCGACGGTGAGGTCCAGGTCCTCCTCGATCACCCGCTCGACGTCCTCGAACGGAAACGGCCGCACGTCGTCTTGCAACCCTCGGAGCTCCGCGATGATGTCCGGCGGAAGGACGTCGGGCCGCGTCGAGAGCAGCTGGCCGAACTTGACGAAGGTCGGGCCGAGCTCGTCGAGCATCTCGCGAAGGTGCTGTCCGCGTTGCGACGGCTGTCCGTCGAGCTCGACTCGCGGCCCGCGCCGCGGGAAGAGATCGGACAGCCGGTGGGTCTCGAACCAGTAGCCGAAGCCGTGTCGAACGGCTACCTGGGCGATCTCCGAGAGGCGTCCGAGGTTCCGGGTGGCCGGTTGAGCCATCCCGTCAGTGTGACAGTCGCTGTTCCGCTACACGCTCGACCGAGCGCCTGGCCCACGGGCCGGGCAGCGTCAAGAGGGATTCGACGCGCAGATATGCCACGCCGACGAGGAGCAGGTCCGACAACCGCTCGACGCAGAGGTAGCGCGGCCGCCACTCGGGCGCGAACTTTCGACTGAACACGAGGAGCCGCTCGAGCTGGAAGAGCCTGTCGCCGAGCCGCAGCGCTCGCCTGACCGCCGCGTCGCGACGGCACCGAGGCTTGTCGCCGAGGAAGTCGGCGAACGCGCAGAAGTTGAGGGAGATCTCGGGGACGTCCCGCTCACGCCCCCAGAGGAGCAGCTCCGAGATCAGGTACTCCATGAGGCCGTTGGGCGTTCCCGGCCGCCGTCGCATCGCTCCGAGCGAGTAGCCCTGGGTGCTCGGGACGAGATGGAGAAAGCCGCCCACGCTGTCATCGCGCTCGACGAAGGCGAAGAGGGTCTCGGGCTCGGCGAACACGTCGTCCATCGCCATCGAGAACCCGCGCTCGACATTCGATCCGCGCCAGTCGCGGGAGACATCTTCGAGCTCGGACCGCAACGCGGGATCGATGTCGGCGGCGGTGACGATGCGGAAGCCGTAGCCCGCCCGCTCGAGGCGCGTGACGGACTGACGCACCTTCCTGATCGTGCGGCCCTCGAGGGAGAACGACGCGGGACGCACCACGGCCTCGTCGCCGATCTTGATCGTCCGCAGGCCGAGATGCCTGGCGACCTCGACGATCTCGCCGCGAACGCTCACCAGCCCGATCCGCCACCCGCGGGCGTGGCAGACCCGCCGAAACTCGGCGAGCAGCTCGGGCACCTCGCCGTCGTCGCCGATCGGATCGCCGCTCACGAGCGCGCACCCTCCCAGGACGCGGTAGGCGAGGAAGCTTCGCCGCGTCGGTGAGAAGAAGTAGCTCTTGTCCCGACGGAGGCTGAAGAACGCAAGGCTGTCGTGGCCGTGGACGCGGACGAGCTCGCGCACGAGACGCCGCTCCTCGGCGGACTGGCGGACGCGCTCCGAGATCGGGCGGAACCAGAGATAGAGCGCGCGGAAGACGAGCAGAAGGCTCAGCGCCAGAAAGAGTGCCTGCAGGCGGTCGCCGTCGAAGCCGCGGCGGTCGAGCTCGACGGCGAGCCAGACGACGGCGAGCGCTGCGAGGACGGTCGTGAGTAGGGGGCGCACCGACCGTGGATCGCCGGGCACGTCGAAGCGCGTGCGATAGCGGATCAGCGCGACCAGCAGGAGCAAGCTGAGCCCGGCCTCCTCGAAATCGAGGCCCTTTGCGAGATGCGCGACCGAGATCGCGAGCACGAGGCCGACGGCGAGCTGCCACGCCCGGCGGCGGCGCCGCGCGAGCTGGCGCGAGAGCCAGACGAGGGAAAGCGCGAAGGCGAGCGCTGCAACGCGGGCCGCGTCGGGTACGCCCGGTGGGAGCACACCGTGCACGAAGTCGTAGCGGTTCGCGAACTCGGGCGTGAGGGCAGACGCGATGCCGATGCCGCCCACGGCGGCGGCTGCCCAGGCGAGGATCAGCTCCCCTCGAAGTCCTCGACGCATGCCGTCGAGGGTACCTCCGTCGGCGGATTGCCGCGACCGGAGGGCAGGACTCGCCACGGTGTCAGTCCGGCGGGGGCACCGGGCGCGGCGTTCTCTCGACGAGCCGCAGGCGGTGCTCGACCTGTGCCACCCTTAGCTCCAGGTCGTCCCATTCGTCACGCGTGACGAGCCCGACCTCCCGCAGCGCGCCCTGGAGCGTGTTGCCGGCGCGCTCCCCCACCCGTATGGCGTCACCGCGCCAGCGCGAGGTCGCCTCGTCGATCCAACCGCGCACGTCCTCCTTGCTCATGCCGCCGCGCCTGGCCAGTGACTCGGCGAGCTCGTCAGCGCGCTCGGCCGTCAGCGCGACGGCGCCGAGGGCGGCGAGCGCGATCCGCCTCACGACGTCCGGCTCGACGGGATCGGGGCCTTCCGTCACCTTGCCCGCCCGTGAGGCCGTGCCCGGCGGCGTTGCTTTCGGCGCTCGCGCTTCGCCTGGGCCGCGGCAGCCGCCGCGGAGCCGTCGACTGCGGGCAGCGCCGCAAGCTCGGGTGCTGGCTCGGCCGCGGCGGCCTCGGTCGCTTCCTCGAGAACCGCCGCCGCCCCGCCCTTGCCGACCGTGACGTCCTTGCGGCGCGCGTACTCCGGCTCGCGCTCCTTCCACATCGTCAGCAGCGGCGCGGCGATGAAGATCGAGGAGTAGGCGCCGGAGGCGATCCCCACGATGAGCGCGAACGCGAAGTCCTTCAGCGTGGCGCCGCCGAAGAGGAATAGCGCGGCCACCGGAAGGAGCGTGATGAACGACGTCGCGAGCGATCGCCTGATCGTCTCCCAGAGCGAGACGTTCGCGATCGTGGCGAACGACGACCTGCGCATGATCGGGATGTTCTCCCTGATCCGGTCGAAGATGATGATCGTGTCGTAGATCGAGTAGCCGAGCACAGTCAGGATCGCGGCCACCGTCGAGCTCGTCACCTCGCGCCCGACAAGCGCGTAGACCCCGATGCAGATGAGGACGTCGTGCACCATCGCGACGATCACCGGCACCGCGAACTTGAGGTCGAACCGGATCGAGATGTAGAGCACGACCAGGAAGAGCGAGACGATGATCGCGAGAATCGCCGCCCGCGCGATCTGCCGGCCGAAGCTCGACGAGACGGTCGTCGCGCCGGGCGCGGTCGTCTGCAGCCGGTCCTTCAGCGCGCGCGTGACCTGCGTCAGCTTGTCGCCGCTCAGCGCTTTCGTCCGGACCTGGAAGCTCTTGTAGCCACCGCCCGTGGTCGACGTCCCGCGACCCTGGATGACGGCGTCGGCGTACCCCTGCGCGCTCATCACCTGGCGAACGTCTC
Organism: Gaiellaceae bacterium; assembly: GCA_036523555.1. GTDB lineage: Bacteria > Actinomycetota > Thermoleophilia > Gaiellales > Gaiellaceae > 3-1-20CM-4-69-9. The sequence continues at coordinate 3,673 of DATDDZ010000075.1, read as the reverse complement.
CGGTCGTGTGCGCCACGGGCGTCTTGAAGCTCAACTGCGAGCCGCCCTTGAAGTCGATGCCGAGATTGAGCCCGCGCACGCCGAGCGCGACGGCCCCGACGAGGATGATCACGGCCGAGATGCCGAACCACACATAGCGGCGGCGCATGAAGTCGATCTGCAGCCACCTTCCGCTCTGCTGCCCCTGGGCGCCCATGAACCGGGGGTTGTTGAACCACGAGAAGCCGGCGAGCATCCCCAGCATCGCGCGCGTCGCGGCGACCGCGGTGACGAGGGAGATGATCGTCCCGATCAGGAGCATCAGGGCGAAGCCCTTCACCTGCGCCGTCGCGACCGCGAACAGCACGAGGGCCGTGATCGCCGTGACGACGTTCGCGTCGAGGATGGTATGGAAGCCCTTCGCGTATCCGGCCGCGATTGCAGCGCGCACGGACTTCCCGGCACGCACCTCTTCCTTGATGCGTTCGAACACGACCACGTTCGCGTCTGCCGCGACTCCGATCGTGAGGACCAGCCCGGCAAAACCCGGCAGCGTGAGCGTCACGTGGAAGAGGAGAATCGCGGCGTACAGGAACGCCGCGTAGATGCCGAGGCCGATCACGGCGACGAGGCCGAGGAAGCGGTAGAGCAGCAGCAGGAAGAGGGCGACGACGAGCAGGCCGACGAGGGCGGCCTTCCTGGCCTGGGTCAGAGAGTCCTTGCCGAGCGTCGCGGAGACGTCGGTGCGCTCGGCCGTCTCGAACTTCACCGGCAGGGCGCCCGTCTGCAGGACGAGCGCCAGGCGCTTCGCGTCCCCGAGTCCGCCGCCGCGACCCATGTCGATCTGCGCGCCGTTGTCGCCGGGGATGCCGTCCGGGTTCCGGACGAAGTCGATGTACGGGACGGACTGGATCTGCGCGTCGAGCACGATCGCGAAGTGCTGCGCGCAGCGCTGCACCGACGTCTGGTCGCGCTGGCCCTGGCACACGAGCGCGCCGCGCTCGGCCTCCCGCCGCGTGATCGTGTGGAAGACCTTCTTCCCCTTACCGGTGAACTGCATAAGCACGACCGGCCCGCCGCTCTGCGGGTCGATGTCCGCGCGCGTTCCGTCGAGCTTCAGGTCCTTGCCCGTCATCTCCGGAATCGGATTCGCAGTGTTGTCGCTGTGCTTCAGCAGGTAGAAGGCCGTCGGCGTCGACAACTGCCGGCCGCTCAGGCAGTTCCCGGACGCGACGACGCAGCTGACCACGACCGTGTTGGCGGGCACGGTCAGGATCTGCCAGTTCTTGGGAATGTGCTTGCCGAGCCCGCCTCTCGCAGTCGGTTTCTGGACGACGTCGGTCGCGAGCAGCGCCTGCCTCGTCGGGGTCGGCCCCGCCTTCACGATCTTCTGCGGGCTGAACAGGTACCACTGCGACGGCTGGCCCTTCTTGGCCAGGGCCTGCGTCGCGGGCGCGGAGAGGAGCCCGTAAAGGGTTCCCGTCCCCACGGGGACCTGCGAGAGGCCGCTCACCGACGGGCCGGTGAGGTCGGCCTCGAAGTCGTAGAACTCGAGGACGGCCGTCTTGCCGATCAGCTTCGCCGCTGTGGCCGGATCGTGGACGCCGGCAAGCTGGATGACGATCTGGTTCGAGCCCTGCTTACGGATCTCCGGCTCGGAGACGCCCAGTTTGTCGATCCGGTTCCGCATGATCGAGATCGAGCGGTCGAGATCGGAGCTCGTGAGCTTGTGGCCTTTCGGCGGGACGGCCTTGAGCACGACCTCGAGACCTCCCTGGAGATCGAGCCCGAGCGTCGCCTTGCGGTGCGCGGGCGAGCCCGGGATCGCGAGCAGGGCAACGCCCGCGAGCGCCGCGAGGATACAGCCGAGCAGGATGAGATGGTTGCGCCGGTCCGACACGCTCAGTTAGGCGGAAGCGTAGCCGCGCTCTCCTCTTCCGGCTTCTCGGCCTCCCGGCTCTCGTGCTCCGCGCCGGGCTCCTCCCCGAGCTCCTCGTGCCCTTCGTCCTCGCCGACCACTCCGGCGACGGCGCGCTTGGCGATTCTCACCCTCACGCCCTCCGCGATCTCGACCAGGACCTCGTCGTCCGCGATCTCGCTGATCGTCCCGTACAGCCCGCCCGCGGTGACGATCTCCTTTCCGACCTCGAGCTGGTCCACGAGCTGCTTTGCCTGAAACTGGCGCCGCCGCTGCGGCCGGACGAGCAGGAACCACATCAGGGCCAGCAGGACGAGGATGATGACGAAGCCTTGCAATGAGCCTCCCTAGACGGCTGCGGCGGCGAGCCGGTCGAGCGCGTCGGCCTTGTATGCCGCGAGCCGGCCAGCTGCGATCGCCGCGCGTGCGTTTGCGGTCAATTCGAGAACGAATCGTAGATTGTGGAGGCTCAGGAGGCGAAGGCCGAGCAGCTCCTGCTGGTTGACGAGGTGCCTGAGGTAGGCGCGCGTGAAGCGGCGGCAGGCCGGGCAGCCACACGTTTCGTCGAGCGGCCTCTGGTCGCGGGCAAAGCGCGCGCCGCGAAGGTTGAGGCGGCCCTCCCACGTGAGGGCGCTTCCGGTCCGGGCCGTGCGGGTCGGGAGAACGCAGTCGAACATGTCCACGCCGCGCTCGATCACCTCCAGCACCCCCACTGGGTCGCCGATGCCCATGAAGTAGCGCGGGCGGTCGGCGGGCATGAGCCCCGCTGCCCAGGACGTGGTCTCGAACATGAGATCGCGGTCCTCGCCGACGGAGAGGCCGCCGAGCGCGAAGCCGTCGAAGGGGAGCTCCGCGAGCTCGGCGATCGAGCGGCGCCGTAGCTCGGGGTCCGAGGCGCCCTGTGCGATCCCGAACAGGAGCTGGCCTTGCGCGCGCGGGGCGCGAAGCTGGCGCTCTGCCCAGAGTGTCGTCCTGCGCACTGCCTCGGCGAGCTCGGAGCGGTCGGCGCCCGCGGGAAGGCAGATGTCGAGGCACATGGCGATGTCGGAGCCGAGCTGCATTTGGACGCGGGCCACGGACTCCGGTGTGAAGCGTGCCGGGGCGCCGTCGTAGACCGAGCGGAACGTGACGCCCTCGTCGTCGACGGCCGCGATCGTGTCACGGAGCGAGAAGACCTGGAATCCGCCAGAGTCGGTGAGGATCGGACCGTCCCAGGCCATGAACGCGTGGAGGCCGCCGAGATCGGCGATCAGGTCGGCGCCGGGCCGGAAGTGAAGGTGGTACGTGTTCCCGAGGATGATGGCGGCTCCGAGCTCGCGCAGCTCCTCGGGGTCGACGGTCTTCACGGTCGCCTTCGTCCCGACTGGCATGAACGCCGGGGTCGGGACGTCGCCGTGGGTCGTGCGCAGCGTCCCGGCGCGCCCCGCGCCGTCGGTGGCGGTGACGGTGAAGGTGTCCACGACGGACAGGGTCGCAGACATGTCCGGTGCCTGGCACCGGACATGTCCTCAGGCATCGAGCCTGCGCTCGTAGAGGCTGAGCCTCAAGTCCCTCGCCATGTCGTCGAGATCGCCTCGGTGCTCGAACCCGAGATCCTCGTAGTACCTGCGAATCCCGGGATCCCCGCACAAGCAGTCGAGCCGAAGGTAGCCGCGGCCGAGCGCCGCCGCGCGCCTGCCGACCCACTCGACGAGCGCTGCCCCGAGACCGCGCCCGGCGCGATCCCTCCGCACGGCGAGCTTGTGGATGTAGAGCGCGTCGGGCGGTCGCTCGCCC
>DATDDZ010000074.1:0-4893 GCA_036523555.1 Gaiellaceae bacterium | reverse complement strand
CGACCGTGAGGGGCATGTCTCCGAGGCCTCGAGGATCCTGCAGCTCGAGCTCGACAAGGTCGACATCCCGGCGGAGATCTCCGGGCGGGCGAAGCACTTCTACTCCATCTACGACAAGATGGCCAAGAAGGGCCGCGAGTTCAACGAGATCTACGACCTCACCGCGATGCGCGTGATCGTGGAGCGCTCGGGCGACGAGGGGACGCGTGACTGCTACGGCGCGCTCGGGCTGATCCATTCGCTCTGGAAGCCAATGCCGGGGCGGTTCAAGGACTACATCGCGATGCCGAAGTTCAACCGCTACCGGTCATTGCACACGACGGTGATCGGCCCCGAGGGGCGCCCGCTCGAGATCCAGGTTCGCACCCGCGAGATGCACGAGACTGCGGAGCTCGGCATCGCCGCCCATTGGCTGTACAAGGGCGGCCGCCGGCCGAAGACCGACGAGGCCTGGGAGAGCTGGGTGCGGCAGCTGATGGAGGCCCAGCCCGACAAGATCGAGGAGCCGGGCGAGTACAAGCGCACCTTCCTCACCGACCTGATCAGCGACGAGGTGTACGTCTTCACGCCGAAGGGCGAGGTCAAGACGCTGCCCGCGGGCTCGACCCCGATCGACTTCGCGTACGCGGTGCACACCGACGTCGGCCATCGAACCGTCGGAGCGAAGATCAACGGGCGGATCGTCCCGCTGCACTATCGCCTCAAGAACGGCGACTTCGTCGAGATTCTGACCTCGAAGGTCGGCCGCGGCCCGTCCAGGGACTGGCTCTCGCTGGCCGCGTCGTCGAGGGCCCGGAACAAGATCAGGCAGTGGTTCTCGCGCGAGACGCGAGAGGAGCAGGAGCAGAAGGGCCGCGACGCGCTCGAGCAGGCTCTCAAGGCGGCGAAGCTGCCGTACCGGAAGCTCGCGGGCTCGGCCGTGCTCGCAGAGGTCATCCGCGACATGAACTTCAAGAAGGCCGAGGACTTCTACCTCTCGCTCGGCTCGGGCAAGGCCAGCGCCCAGTCCGTCGTCAACAAGGTGCTCCAGCGGCTCAAGACGGAACAGGTGGCCGAGGAAGAGGCGGTCCCGCTCAAGGCGCCGCGGGCCAAGCACGTGGTCGGGAGCGAGAACTACGGGATCAACGTCCACGGCGTCGAGGACGTCCTCGTCCGGCTCGCGCGGTGCTGCACACCCGTGCCGGGGGACGAGATCGTGGGCTACATCTCCCTGGGCAAGGGCATCACGATCCACCGCGGCGACTGTCCGAACGTGAAGACGCTGGCGCGGAATCCCGAGCGCTTCACGCCGGTCAGCTGGGACGGCGGAGCATCGAAGAGCTTCCGCGTCCAGATCGCCGTCGACTCCTGGGATCGCCCGCGGCTGCTCGAGGACGTCGCCCGGACCTTCGCCGAGCACGGCGCCAACATCGTGTCCTACGGAGGAACGGTCGAGGATCAGATGGCGAAGAACTGGTACGTGGCCGAGGTGGGAGACGTGAAGGAGCTCCGCGGGCTCCTGACGGCGCTTCGAAACATCGAGGCCGTCTTCGACGCCTTCCGCGTCACGCCGTCCTCCTAGGCCCCGGGCGCCTGCTTCTGCGCTCCGCCGGCGGCTGTCCCCCGTGCGGGGGATCGTCCCTCGAACGAGCGGGGTACCCCGTGTCAGGGATGGCGCCCGCGGAGAATCCGACTACAACGAGTACAGGGGGAGAGGGCACCACAGCTGCGGCGCCCGCTCGTGCTGAGGACAACGAGCGGGCGCGCGGCTTCTGGCGCGTTTCTATGGACTGAACGGATGACGGTCGGGGAAGCCCGCGAGTGCCCGCGCGATGTCGAGCGTCGAGAGCACGCCGATCGGCCGCGTGGATCGTGGCTCGACCACGATCAGGTGCGAGGCGTCGTGCTCAACCATGAGCTGCGCGGCGCGAGCGAGGTCGTCGCCGGCGTCGACCATAACGGCAGGCGTTGCAGCGATCGTTCGTGCCGGGCGCTCGTCGAGGTCTCCGACCCGGGCTGCGCGTAGGAGGTCGGCGTCGGAGATGATGCCCCAGAGGCCGCCGCCGGCGAGCTCCTCCTCGCCGTGGGCCGTGACGAGGATCGCATGCACGCGGTAGGTCGCCATCATCCTTGCGACGGTCCTGAGCGGGATGTCGAGTGAGCACGAGATCAGGCCCGGATGCATCGCGTCGGCGACGCGGAGCTGATCGAGAGCTGGATACGGCTGGGCTTGAGCGTGCATCATCGCGGACTCCTCTCGTTCGATCTCTGCCCGAATGATCTCTTCGGCGTGGACAGGCGCCATCGGGGCCGTCACTGACTCGGCGTCCGGGCATTCCGGGAGCGAGCGCGGAGGGCCCAGTTATGTGAGGAGGTCGAGCTCGCGACCGACGCGACCGAAGACCTCGAGGGCATGCACGAGCTGGTCCCGTGTCAGCGCGGCGGACATCTGGACGCGAATCCGAGCGGTCCCTTCGGGCACGACCGGATGGCCGAAGCCGGTGACGAAGATCCCCTCGTCGAGCAGACGCTCGCTCATCCTGATTGCAAATGCCGTCTCGCCGACGATGATCGGAATGATCCCCGCCTCGCCGTCGAGCGGCCGGAATCCTGCCTCCTTCAAGCCGCTCCGGAAGAACGATGCATTGTCCCGCAAGCGCCGTGGGAGAGAAGGATCCGAGCGCAATACGCGGATCGCCTCGAGGGCGCTGCATGCGACCGTTGGCGGGAGCGCATTCGAGAACAGCTGTGGACGCGAGCGCTGCGCGAGCACGTCGCAGACGGCGTCTGAAGACGCGACGTAGCCCCCGGCCGCGCCGCCGAGCGCCTTGCCGAGCGTGCTGGTGATCACGTCGACCTCGCCGAGCACGTCGAAGTGCTCTGCGACGCCACGGCCGGTCGCCCCGAGGACGCCGGTGCCGTGGGAGTCGTCCACGATGACGACGGCATCGCTTGAGCGCGCGAGCTCGAGGATCTCCGGAAGACGCGCGACGTCTCCCTCCATGCTGAAGACGCCGTCGGTGATCACGAGCTTCCGTTGACCCCGCTCGCACGATTCGAGGCCGCGCTTCAGTTCGCCCATGTCGGCGTGCTTGAAGATCACCTTGCGCGCTGGACGTGCGAGGCGAATCGCGTCGACGATGCTCGCGTGGTTGAGCTCGTCCGAGAGGATCACCGTCTCGTCGTTCGTGAGCGCGGGGATCACGGCTTCGTTCGCATTCCAACAGGAGACGTACGTCAGCGCCGATTCTGTTCCGGCGAATCCAGCGAGCTCCCGTTCGAGCTCGAGATGTGGCGCGAACGTGCCGCAGATGAATCGCACCGACGCCGTCCCGGCGCCATACCTCCGCAGCCCTTCTATTCCCGCCTCGACCACGAGCGGGTGAGCGGCCAGGCCGAGGTAGTTGTTCGAGGAGAGGACGAGGATCTCGCCTCGGCCGGCCATCTCGACGACCGGCCCCTGCGCAGACTCCAACGTGTTGAACCGCTTGTACGTCCCCGCGGCGCGCAGCAGCTCGAGCTCTTCGTTGAGATCGTCGTCGAGGAGGTTCCCCACCGGTGCGCCGAGGGCCGTCATCTGTTTCCCGAGCCGGCTCCGGCCCGGTCCGGCAGTCGCTCCTCAGCGGGCTTCGCTGCGACGGTGGCCGTTCGGGTGGGCGGGGTCAGGACGATCTTGCATGCCTCGCCGGCATCCAGGTCCTGGAACGCCGTCGCGAACGCTTCGAGTGGGTACTCGTGCGTGATCAGGGGTCGCAGGTCGACGACGCCGCTCTCGAGCAGCCAGCGCGTCTTGTACCAGGTGGCGAAGATTCGCCGGCCGCTGAGTGCGAGCACGTCGAGGTTCTTGAAGATCAGCATCTCGGCCACGTCGATCTGCACCGGCGCTGCGGGGATCCCGAAGAGGATCACGCGCGCTCCGTTCCGGGCGATGCGGAACGCGTCCGCGATGGCGCGCGGCGAACCGGACATTTCGAACACGACGTCGAACCCGCGCCCCTCGTGGTGGGCGCGAAACCATTCGGCAGCGTCCGGCGTCTCGTCCACGTCGACGGTGTCCGTTGCGCCCATCTCCTGTGCGAGCTTCAGTCGGTAGGGCTTCCGATCGGCGGCCATCACGACCGCTGCGCCCGAAGCCCGAGCGATCGCGATCGTGAACAGCCCGACGGGACCGCAGCCGAGGACCGCGACGGAGTGGCCCGCGAGATCCTGCTCGCTCGTTGCGAACACTGCATTCCCGAAGGGCTCCTGCAGGGTCGCGAGCTCGGGTGGAAGCTTCGCCCGGTCGTTCTGCCAGATGACGCTCTCCGGGACCGAGATGTACTGTGCAAACGCCCCGTCGCGGTCGACACCGATGATCTGGGTGCTCTCGCACATGTGTGCCTGGCCGGTACGGCAATAGAAGCACATGCCGCACGTGACGTGGCTCTCCGCCGACACGTAGTCGCCGACCGCTACATGGCGGACAAGCCGTCCGACCTCGACGACGGTGCCCGCGAACTCGTGGCCGAGCGTTACGGGTAGAGCGATCCGATGCGCCGCCCACTCGTCCCAGCGCCAGATGTGCAGGTCCGTCCCGCAGACGCTCGCCGCCTCCACTTGGACAAGGACCTCGTTCTCGGCGATCTCCGGCACTGCGACCTCTTCGAGGGTGAGGCCGGGAGCCGCTTCCGTCTTCCGGACTGCCTTCATCGTCTCGCTCACGGCAACTCCATTTCCGTTGGGCATCCCGCAGCCTGGAATGGTTCGACGACTCTGGTCTCGTAAGGCGAAACCACGTTCGCAGCGTGACGCGAGAAGTGACGCCGGAACATCCGGAGCTGCGCCGATTGGACCTGTGGAGAACTACCGAGGGCCGGGACAGGGATCTGCCGGCGAGCAGCGGGCAGGGTTTATCCGCAGTGCCCTATCAGCGCT
>DATDDZ010000073.1:0-6506 GCA_036523555.1 Gaiellaceae bacterium | reverse complement strand
GGGCCTCAGCGCGGATGCGCTGCTCGACCTCTCGGACCAGTTCAAGCAACGGGAGGCGCCGGCCGCCGTGGTGCTCGGCACCCGCGAGGACGGGAAGGTGCACCTCGTCGCGAACTTCGACAACACCGTCGCCGATCGAGTGAGCGCTTCCGACGTCGTCAAGGCCGCGGCCGAGATCGTCGGCGGCGGAGGCGGGGGCCGCTCGACGATGGCGCGGGCGGGAGGAACCGTTCCCGAGAAGCTCCCCGAGGCCCTGGCGAGGGCGAAGGAGCTCATCCTCACGGCGCTCGAGTGAAGATCATCGCACTCGATTACGGCCAGTCCCGCACCGGCGTCGCCGTCTCGGACCGGACCGGGACGATCGCGCGGCCGCTGTGCATCGTCGAGCGCGCGGCCAGCGGTGACGGGCTCGCCCTGCTCGCACGCCTCATCGGTGAGCAGGAGGCGGAGCTGGTGGTGGTCGGGCTGCCGCTCACTCTACGCGGTGAGCACGGCGCGCAGGCGGAGGAGACCGATCGCTTCGTGGACGCGCTCCGGGACGTGACCGGGGTTCCCGTTGTCCTGTTCGACGAGCGCTTCACCACCGCTCTCGCGCAGCAGCAGGCCCCCGGCACGACGCCCGATGACGCCCGGGCGGCGGCCCATCTCCTCACCGGCTACCTCACGTGGGCCGGGAACAGCCGGACATGACGCTCCCGTCCGGTGGCCGGAGGCGACGCCCGAGCGAGGGTCAGCTGGTGCGGAGGCGCGTGGTCGCACTCATCGTGCTCGTCCTCGCGCTCGGCGGTCTGGGCTGGGCCGCGGTGGCAGCGATCGGGGGAGGCGGGAACGGCGCGCCACGGCAGCTGTCGACGGTGTCGAGCACGCTCCTCCTCAGGACCGTGACGAAATCGACGCCGAGCGGACCGGTCGAGACGGTGATCGCCGTGCCGAGACCGCTTCACATCGTCTTCCCCGAAGGCTTCACCCGCCGCCAGATGGCAGCGCGCGCGCAGGCCGTGGGCCGCATTGCGGAGCGCAAGCGGCACGTTCCGACGCGCTTCACGCGCTCGGGGTACCTCTCCGCGACGCGCATTCCGCGCGTGCCGCAGTGCTTCACCGGCAAGGTCAAGACGGTCGAGGGCTTCCTCTTCCCTGCGACCTATGAGTTCTTCCCTCGCACGACCCCCACGCAACTCGTCCAGGAACAGCTCAGCGCCTTCTGCGAGAACTGGGCGCAGGTCGACCTGAGCTACGCGCGCAAGAAGAACCTCACCCCGTACGACGTCCTGATCATCGCCTCGATGGTGGAGAAAGAGACGCTCGCGCCAGAGGAGCGCCGCCTGGTCGCCGCTGTGATCTACAACCGGCTCCATGCGCGGATGCCGCTCGGAATCGACGCGACACTCCGGTACGGGTTCGACATCCCTCCGACGCAGTCGATCCTCCAGTCGCAGCTCCAGAGCGACTCGCCCTACAACACGCGCAAGCATCTCGGCCTGCCGCCCACTCCGATCGCGAGCCCGGGGCTCGCTTCGATGCAGGCGGCGGCACGCCCGGCGAAGGTCGGCTACCTCTACTTCGTCCGGAAACCCGACAAGCGGCATCACTTCTTCACCTCGAGCTACCAGGCGTTCCAGAACTACGCCGCCGCGCACGGCTACGGCCCGTGATCTCCGGGGAGACCCGGCTCGTCGCGCTGATCGGCGATCCCGTGTCCGCGTCGCTCTCACCGCTGATGCACAACGCCGCCTTCGCGGCGAGAGGGCTCGACTGGGCGTACGTCGCACTGCCCGTGCAGGCCGAGCGGCTCGAGGATGCGCTCCGCGGCCTGCTCGGGCTCGGCTTCGCTGGCGCGAATGTGACCACGCCCCACAAGCGCGAGGTCGCGAGGCTCGTCGAAGCCGACGTGCCGTCCGTGAACACGCTCGTCGCCCGGGGCGGCCGTCTACACGGCTACTCGACCGACGCTGCCGTGCTCGAGGGGCTCAACACCGAGCGTGCTGCCATCCTCGGCGCCGGCGGAGCCGCCGAGGCGTTCGCGGCCGCGCTGCCGGACGCCGCCCGGTTCGCCCGCAGCGGCTGTTGGCCGCCGAGCGTCGCAGGCTGCACGCTGGTCGTCAACGCCACCTCGGAGCGGAACGAGGCCCTCGTCGAGCTGAGCACGGGGCAGACGCTCGTCGACCTCCCGTATCCGCGCACGGCCACGGCCGCACTGGCAGAGGCCGCGGGTGCTCGGGTGGTGGATGGGCTCGAAGTGCTGGTCGCCCAGGGCGCTGCGGCGTTCGAGCTCTGGACGGGGCTGCCCGCGCCGGTCGAAGTCATGCGGGCCGCAGTACGCTCCGCCTGATGGAGCTCGAGCTCGTCACCGCCGGCGAGTCGCACGGTCCGGCGCTCGTCGCGATCGTGTCGGGGCTTCCCGCCGGGCTGCTTCTCGACCGGAGCGCGATCGACGAGGACCTCCACCGCCGGCAGCAGGGCTACGGGAGAAGCCCGCGACAGCAGATCGAGCAGGATCGGGTCGAGATCCTGGCGGGCCTTCGGCACGGTCGCACGCTCGGCACGCCGCTGGCGCTCGTCGTCCGCAACCGCGACCACGAGAACTGGAGCTGGGGCATGAGCCCGTGGCCGCCAGAGGGTGAGCCTTCAGGGAAGGGGACGAGGCCGGTCACGCTGCCCCGCCCCGGGCACGCAGATCTCGCCGGAGCGCTCAAGTACGGGCTCGACGACGTCCGGGACGCGCTCGAGCGGGCCAGCGCCCGCCACACCGCCGTGATCGTCGCCGCCGGCTCCGTCGCGAAGGCGCTGCTGGGAGCGATCGGGATCTCCGTAGCGGGGTCGGTCGCGACGAACGGCCTCGAGCAGCGAGTCGACCAGGCGCGGGCAGATCGGGACACGGTGGGGGGCGTGATCGAGGTGCGCGCACAACGGGTGCCGCCAGGGCTCGGGTCGTACGCGTCGAAGGGCGACCGCCTGGACGCTCGGCTCGCCGCGACCCTGATGGGGACGCAGGCCGTCAAGGGGGTGGAGATCGGCGAGGGCTTCGCGCTCGCGGAGAAACGAGGATCGGATGCGCACGACGAGATTGCACGAGACGCTCGAGGCCTGTATCGCACGACCAACCGCACGGGCGGGATCGAGGGCGGCGTGTCGAACGGCGAGGAGATCGTGGTCCGGGCTGCGATGAAGCCGCTCCCGACGTTGATGCGGCCGCTCGCATCGATCGACCTGGCCACGGGCGAGGCGGGGGAGGCGCTCGTCGAGCGCAGCGACACCGCCGCTCTGGAAGCGCTCGCCGTCGTCGCCGAGGCCTGCGTCGCCTGGGAGCTGGCGCGGGCCGCGCGCGAGAAGTTCGGCGGAGACTCGCTCGCCGACTTCGTCGCGGCTCAGCACGCCTACGTGGAGCGAATCGACTGGCAGCCCCGCGCGCTCTAGAACGGCACCTCGCGCTGGTCGGCTTCATGGGCGCGGGCAAGTCGACGATCGGTCCCGAGGTCGCCGAAAGGCTCGGCCGTTCGTTCATCGACCTCGACCGCGAGCTCGAGCGCGCTGTCGGACGGACGATTCCGGAGCTCTTCGAGGCGGTCGGAGAGCCAGGCTTCCGCGTGCAGGAGGAGCGCCAGTCGCTCGCCGCTCTTCATCTGCCGGAGCCCGCCGTGATCGCGCTCGGCGGGGGGGCGGTTCAGACGCCGTCGATCCGGCACGCGCTCGCAGAGCGCGCGTTCACCGTCCTGCTCGAGGTCGACCCGGAGACGGCATGGAAGCGGACGTCCTCCTCGGGCCGGCCTCTGGCGCGGGAAGAAGGAGAGTTCCACGCCCTCTACGAGCGACGCCGGCGGATGTACGACGAAGTTGCGGAGGCGACCGCGGCCGATGCCGACGGCGTGGTGCTCGCGGCGGGCGCGGTTCACGTCCGCGTCGGCGCGATCGAGGAGCTCGAGTCGCTCGTGCCCGGGGAGGGCGCGATCGCCTTCGTCTCGGACGCCCATGTCGACGGAATCCACGGCGCGGCCGCCCAGGCCGCCCTGGGGCAGCGTGTCCGGTCGGTGCACGAGGTCCCGTCCGGGGAGGAGGCGAAGACCGAGGGCGTTGTCCAGCGGCTGTGGAACGAGATCGAGCTCGACCGTGACGGCGTCCTGGTGGCGCTCGGCGGCGGCACGACGACCGACGTGGCGGGATTCGTCGCGGCGAGCTACCTGCGCGGGATCGACTGGGCTCCGGTGCCGACGACCCTCGTCGCCCAGGTCGACGCCGCCATCGGGGGCAAGACCGGGATCGACCTGAAGGCCGGGAAGAACCTCGTCGGCGCGTTTCACTGGCCCGCGAGCGTGGTGATCGACCCGGCCCTGCTCGAGACCCTGCCGGAGAGCGAGCGCCGCGAGGGGATGGCAGAGGTCGTCAAGACCGGCCTGCTCGCCGGCGAGCCGCTCTGGGAGCTGCCGACGCCCGAGCGGGTCCGGCGCTGCGCGGCATTCAAGACGGCGCTCTGTCTTCGCGATCCGCTCGACCGAGGCGCACGGGCCCAGCTCAATCTCGGTCACACGTTCGCGCACGCCCTCGAGGCGGGTGCGGGCTACGACGGGCTGACGCACGGCAGCGCCGTCGCTCTGGGGCTGCTCGCCGCGCTGCGGCTCTCCGAGCGTTCGACCGATACGGTCGAGGAAGTCCTCGAGCCGAGCCCGGTCCGGGTCGACCGTGAACGTGCGTGGCAGGCGCTCCAGCGCGACAAGAAGGCCCGCGACGGCGAGATCCACCTCGTGCTGCTGCGGGACGATGGCCCGGTCGTCGAGCCGCGACCCGCCGACGAGGTTCGCGCGGCGCTCGACGCGCTGATCGCCGACTGACTCCCGGGCGAATGCTGCGCTTAATGCCCGCGTAACCTCCTCTTCACGCGGAACACGACCCTCCACGGCCTCGATTAGGGTTGCGCGGTGCAGGTCGTCGTCCTCAACGGCGCCAATCTCGACGTCCTCGGGCGTCGGGATCCGGAGGTGTACGGGGGCCTCTCGCTGTCGGAGCTCGAGACCAGGATCTACGAGTGGGCCTCCGATCTTGGCTGCCACGTGCGTTGCAGGCAGACGAATCACGAGGGTGAGTACATCGAGTGGTGCCACGACGCCCTCGACTGGGCCGACGGCATCGTCGCGAACCCGGGCGCCTGGTCGCACTACTCGTACGCGATCCGCGACGCGCTCGAGTTGTTCAAGGTCCCGATCGTCGAGGTGCATCTCTCCGACGTCGCCAACCGCGAGGAGTGGCGCCGAGTGTCGGTGATAGCCGACCTGGCCGCGAACCGCGTGATCGGCAAGGGCCCGGACGGCTACCGGGAAGCTCTCGAGTTTCTCGTCCAGCACGTCGGAGCGACACGATGACGGGACGGCTCGACAGGTTGCGCGCGCTGCTCGAAGAGCCGCTGCTCGTCACGAGCCCGACGAACATCGCCTACCTCACGGGCTTCAGGAGCTCGAACGCGGCGCTGCTGGTCGAGCCGGCCCGCATCAGGCTCTTCGCAGACTTCCGCTATGCGGAGGCCGCCCGAGCGGTCGAGGGCGTCGAGTTCGAGGAGACGAAAAGAGCGCTGCTCGACGACCTGGCGAAGCGCCTTTCGGGGCGGATCGGCATCGAGCCCCACGCGATCTCGTATGCCGGTTACCACGAGCTCCGCGCCGGCAAGGTCGAGCCGGTTCCGCGTGGCGGTCTCGTCGAGCAACTGCGGGCGGTCAAGGACGGGAAGGAGGTCGACGCGATCAGGCGCGCCTGCGCGATTGCCGACCGGGTCTTCGCGCGGCTCGCCGACGAGCCGTTCGTCGGCCGCCCCGAGCGCGAGGTCGCCTGGACGATCGAGCAGCTCTTCCACGACGAGGGAGGAGAGGCGCTCGCCTTCGAGACGATCGTCGCGTCGGGCCCCAACTCCGCACGGCCGCACGGCCGGGCGACCGACCGTGTGATCGGCCGCGGCGAGACCGTGATCGTCGACACGGGCTGCCTCGTCCGCGGCTATGCGTCCGACTATACGCGCACGTTCGCGACCGGCGCGCTCGGCGACGAGGTGAAGGAGGTCTATGCCGTCGTGCTCAGCGCGCAGCTCGCAGGGTTGGCGGCGTTGAGGGCGGGCATGACCGGTGTCGAGGCGGATGCGGCCGCCCGCCGGGTCGTCGAGGCTTCGGCGTTCGCCGGGACCTTCGGACACGGCCTGGGCCACGGCCTCGGCCTGGACGTCCACGAAGCGCCACGCCTCTCGGCGGAGTCGACGGACACTCTCGCCGCCGGAAACGTCGTCACGGTCGAGCCTGGCGTCTACCTCGAGGGCCGGTTCGGCATCCGGATCGAGGACAACGTCGTCGTCACCGACGACGGGATCGAGAACCTCACCGCGCTCCGCAAGGATCTCGTCACAGTCGACTAGGCTTCTCTCTTCCAGTGGCCGAGACCGTCAACACGAATCAGTTCAAGAACGGCATGCACATCGAGCTCGACGGCGGTGTGTGGCGCATCGTCGAGTTCCAGCACGTGAAGCCCGGCAAAGG
>DATDDZ010000072.1:0-4204 GCA_036523555.1 Gaiellaceae bacterium | reverse complement strand
GGCGCGGGGGAAGTTCTCGTCCTGGGAGACGTCGACGATCCAGGCGGGCTCGCCGGTTTCCCACACCCGGCCGGGCAGCCCTTCCCCGCGCGCAAGCGTGATCCGCTCGCTGAGCCTCCTGAACTCACGCACGTCCGCCACGGATGCCTCCCAGATGGCGACGCAGCGCAGCGCTTCGCCGTGCGGGAGAACTTCCCAGACCGCACCGAGGGGCCAGTTGAGAGCGGTTCCGATCTCGGCCAGCACGCTGCCATAGGTCTCACTCGGGTGCACCGCGTCGGCGAGCGTGCGCGCGACGGCGAGCTCGATCCCGGAGAGCTCGGAAGACCGAGTCGTCACGACGAGACTGTATCCCTCGTCTCACGTCGCGAAGAGACCCCCGCCTGGTGGGCGCCCGCGTCTATCATCGAGTCGTGGCAACGAACGGCAAGCTCACGGCCAAGGACTTCAAGACAGACCAGGAAGTCCGCTGGTGCCCGGGCTGCGGGGACTACGCGATCCTCGCGGCGCTCCAGTCGTTCATGCCAGAGCTCGAGGTCCCGAAGGAGAACATCGTGTTCGTCTCCGGGATCGGCTGCGCCGCGCGCTTTCCGTACTACATGGAGACGTACGGGATGCACTCGATTCACGGCCGCGCGCCCGCACTGGCGACCGGCCTGGCGACATCGCGGCCCGATCTCTCGGTCTGGGTCGTCACCGGCGACGGAGATGCTCTCTCGATCGGGGGCAACCACCTGATCCACGCTCTGCGCCGGAACGTCAACATCAAGATCCTCCTCTTCAACAACGAGATCTACGGCTTGACAAAGGGGCAGTACTCGCCCACGAGCCCGCTCGGGACGCGAACGAAGTCGACGCCCATGGGCTCGCTCGACTGGCCGTTCAACCCACTCTCCCTTGCGATCGGGGCAGAGGCATCGTTCGTCGCTCGCGCGATCGACACCGACCGAGCGCACCTGACGGACGTCCTGCGTGCCGCAGCGGCTCACAGGGGGAGCGCGATCGTCGAGATCTTCCAGAACTGCAACATCTACAACGACGGTGCGTTCGACTTCGTGCGAGAGGACAAGACGAACCGCATCTACCTCGAGCACGGCAGCCCGATCCGGTTCGGCGAGGAGGGCGGGCGTGGGGTGCGGCAGCGCGCCGACGGGAGCGTCGAGCTGGTCGACGGGGCCGACGAGGTGGAGGTGCTCGTCCACGACGCGCACCACGCCGAGCCGAGCGCGGCCTTTGCACTCAGCCGTCTGACCCAGGCGACGGTCGGAGCAACGCCCTTCGGGGTCTTCAGGGACGTCGAGCGGCCGGTCTACGACGATCTCATGGCCGGGCAGATCGAGGCCGCCCGGGAGCAGCATGAAGGCGACCTCGCCGAGCTGCTGCAGGCCGGGGACACCTGGACGATCTAGCGGCGGCGTTGTCCACAGGCAAGGCCGCACGCCGCCCGATTCAGGCGGCGGACAGCTGTGGAAAGCCTGTGGATTCTGGGTTATTCAACGATGAGAGAAGCGGAACGCGCTCAGGCGCTCGCGGAGCTTGACGCCGACGTCCCCATCGTCTGACTCGGCGCTCTCGACCAGCGCTTCGGGCTCGTCGGGCACCAGTGCCGGCTCAGCCGGCGCCGTCCCGCCGTCGCCTCCCCGGTCGTTCGCGTGCCAGAGCTCGATGTGGAGCGACTCGATCTCCTCGCTCAGCAGCAGGATCGCGCGACCGGCAGCGCGCACTTCTTCGCGATCGTCGCGAGTGAGGCCCTCGCCCCAGCGCTTCATCAGTCCGAGTTTCTGTTCGTCCAGGCGTTCCGTGACAATTCCCCTGCCACCAGCCTAACGCGGATTCAGGGGAACCGAACGGCCGGGCGAAGCCCCGGTGCTAGCCCGGGGCGCCCTCCGGAGCCGGTGCGGCCGGATCGGTCTGCCAGAGGCCGAACGCATTCCCTTCGGTGTCCTCGCAGAGCGCGAACCAGCCCATCTGCGGCACCGGCTGTGCGTCTTCGGCCTTTCCGCCGAGATCGCGCACCTGCGCCGAGCCCGCGTTGATGTCGTCGACGTCGAAGTAGACGCGGATTCCGCCGCCGCTGTCCTCGCCGGCCGGGTAGATCGCCCCGCCCATGCTGTCGTCGATTTGTCCCATGTGGTACTCGACTGGGCCCGGCATGTCTTCGAGCTTCCACCCGAACATCTGCCCGTAGAAGTTCAGCGCCCTGCTGCTGTCGCCTGCGGGGATCTCGAAGTGAACGAGCTTTCCGGCCATCTCTGCTCCTTTCGGACGGGTGGTCCCGACCATAGCGGCGCGCGTGAGGGCTAGGCGAGCGCTCGACGCAGCCGCTCGGGATTTGCGACCACGTCGATCTCGGCGATGCGGCCGTCGACGACGGTGAAGCCGATGACGGCGATCGGCCGTGTGCCGGGCATGACGACTGCGCCCGCGGCACCGTTGACGATCGCGGGACGTGCGAGCGGAGCAAACGGGCGGCCCCGGTCCAGGATCGCCCTCGCGACCGCCTCTGCGCCACGCACCGGTACCCGATCTCCCGGGGCTGTGTCCACGCGGAAGACGACCTCGGGATCGAGCACCGTGATCAGCTCCTCGAAGTCACCCTCGCGTGCGGCAGCGAGGAAGGCGCCGACCACCTCGCGCTGGCGGTCGAGGTCGGGGTCGGGAGCGGGCGCAGACCCGCGGACGCGTCGTCTGGCCCGGCTGGCGAGCTGGCGCGTCGCCGAGGGTGTGCGGTCGACGATCGGCGCGATCTCCTCGAACGGCATCCCGAACATGTCGTGCAGGACGAAGGCGAGCCGTTCGCCGGGCGCCAGGGTGTCCAGCACGACCAGGAGCGCCAGCCGAACCGAATCCGCCAGCAGCGCCTCGTGCTCTGGGTTGCTCTCGGTCTCGAGCGACACGACCGGCTCGGGTAGCCATGAGCCGACGTATTCCTCCCGGCGAGCACGCCGCGTTCTCAGGATGTCGAGGCAGACACGTGCGACGACGGTGGTCAGCCACGCGCCCATGTTCTCGACCGCGCCGGCGTCGAAGCGATTCAGCTTGAGCCACGACTCCTGGACGGCGTCGTCCGCCTCGCTCAGCGAGCCGAGCATGCGGTAGGCCACGGCGTGCAGGTGGGGGCGGTGTTCCTCGAAGAGCTCTGTCTGCCAGTCGTCGGCGTTCACGGTCACATCCTTGCGTCGGGATCCGTCAATGGGATGACGCATCAACCAGAACGAATGTGACCACAGAGAGGAAGCTCAATGATCGAAGCGAGAAGTCTCCGCAAGATCTATCCGGGTGGAACCGAGGCCGTGAAGGGGATCGACTTCGATGTCGCGCCCGGAGAGGTCTTCGGCCTTCTAGGCCCCAACGGCGCGGGAAAGTCGACGACCATCGGAATGCTCACGACCACCATCGTCCCGACGAGCGGCACGGCGAAGCTGGCGGGATTCGACGTCACGCGCCAGCCGCTGGCGGCGCGCGCGGTCAGCAGCGTCGTCTTCCAGGACGCCGTCGTCGACCGCTCGCTCAGTGGACGACGGAACCTCGAGCTTCATGCCCGGTTGTGGCGCGTAGACGGACGAGAGGCCGCGGCGCGGATCGACGAGATAGCGGCGGCGCTTGGCCTGTCGAAGCTCGTCGGACGTGAGGTAGGCACGTACAGCGGCGGCGAACGGAGGCGACTCGAGCTCGCCCGCGCGCTCGTCTCGAGGCCTCGCGTTCTCTTCCTCGACGAGCCCACCGTCGGGCTCGATCCGCGCATCCGCGCCGAGCTGCTCGACGTGATCGCCGATCTCCGTGCTCGTTTCGAGACGACGATCCTCGTCACGACTCACTACCTCGACGAGGCCGAGCGCCTCTGCGACCGGATCGCGGTCATGCACGCGGGCCGGATCGTCGCGCTCGACACGCCCGACGGGCTCCGTGCCGAGCTCGGCCCCGAGCTCGTCGAGATGCGCGCCCGCGGGAATCCCGAGGCCGCGCTGGATCTGCTCCGCGCCCGCGGCGTGGCCGGCGGTGACGCTTTCGCTCTCGGCGCGACGCTCACGATCCCGCTTCACGGCGTCCGCGCGAGTGCCGCTGTCTCCGTCATCGGCGAGCTCGGCCTCGCATCGGCGATCAGCACACGCGAGCCGACGCTCGACGACATCTACCTGCAGCTCACCGGCGATCGACTCGCCGAAGCCGCCTGACCCCGAAAGGACCCACCATGTCCGCCATC
>DATDDZ010000071.1:0-1819 GCA_036523555.1 Gaiellaceae bacterium | reverse complement strand
GGCGAGCACTCGAGCGACCTGTCCGTCCGCTACGTCACGAGCGAGACGTTCATGAACGACTTCATCAACTCGCTGCGGGACAAGCGCATCGAGGGCTTCAAGCAGCGTTACAGGACGTACGACCTGCTGCTCGTGGACGACGTGCAGTTCTTCGAGCACAAGGAGCGGATCCAGGAAGAGTTCTTCCACACGTTCAACTCCTTGTACGAAGCCGGCTCGCAGATCGTCATGTCCTCGGACCGGCCGCCCCGTGACATCGCGACGCTCGAGGAACGCCTCCGCTCGCGCTTCGAGTGGGGCCTGATCACCGACGTCCAGCCGCCGGATCTCGAGACGCGGATCGCGATCCTGCGAAAGAAGGTCAAGACGGACGGGATCCATGTGGCGGACCCGCAGGTGCTTTCGTTCATCGCGTCCCGCATCTCCACGAACATCCGCGAGCTCGAAGGAGCCCTGACGCGCGTGGTGGCGTTTTCTTCCCTCACCGGCCGGGCTCTCTCCGTGGAGCTCGCCGAGGACGTCCTCAAAGACGTGTTCCCCCAGGGAGAGGCCGCCGAGGTCTCGATCCGCAGGATCCAGGAGCTCGTCTCGGAGCGCTTTCAGCTGTCCATGGACGAGCTGTGCGGCGACAAGCGGTCCCAGAGCATCGTCTACCCCCGCCAGGTCGCCATGTACCTCTCCCGCGAGCTGACGGACTCGTCGCTGCCCAAGATCGGCAAAGAGTTCGGGGGACGCGACCACACGACCGTCATCCACGCGACCTCCAAGATCGCGCGACTCATTCGTGAGGACAGGTCTGTCTACAACCTTGTGCAGGAATTGACCGCACGTGTGAAACAAGTCCGGTGACGGCTCGAGCCTGTTGATGCAGCCACTCTCTCCACCGTCTCCATACCCTGCGAGAATGGCTCGACCAGGGGCATGCGGCCCGTCCTCCACGGTGTCCACACCCCCTATGACTACGACGAGGTTTTTATAAATGATGGAAACCAACACCATTGTGGGGACGGGGATGAAGGTCGTCTGCCAGCGAGAGGAGCTCAGCCAGAAGCTCGCCGTCGTCGCCAGAGCGGTGTCGACCCGCGCAAGCGTCCAGATTCTCTCCGGCGTCCTTCTCCGGGCCGAGGCCGGCCGTCTGCATCTCGCGGCCACCGACATGGAGTTGTCCCTGCGTTCGTCGCTCGAGGCGCAGGTCGACGGAGACGGCGCCGTGGTCGTCCCGGGCCGGCTGCTCGTCGACCTGGTGCGGCTCCTGCCCGACAGCGAGGTGACGATCGAGCATCAGGCGGAGGAGAGCGTGTTGCGCGTGACCTGCGGCCCATCCTCGTCGTCGCTGCACACGTACGCGGCCGAGGACTTCCCGCGGCTGCCCGATCTCGACGCCCTGGGGACATTCACCGTCGACCGGGAGTCGCTGCTCGACACCGTTTCGCGGGTCGCGCGCTCGGCCTCGCGCGACGAGTCCCGCCCCGTGCTGACCGGCATCCTCGTCCGCTTCGAGACCGGGAAGCTCGTGATGGCCGCGACGGACTCGTATCGCCTGGCCGTGAAGGAGACCGAGCTCCAGGGAGATGCTCCGGAGCTTGAGGCGATCATCCCGGCGCGAGCGCTGGGTGAGCTCGCCCGGATCGCGCAAAACGGTGATTCGATCGAACTCGGCGTGCACGAGAACCAGGTGGTGTTCGCCGCAGACGACGTCTGGCTCACGACGCGTCGCATCGACGGCCAGTTCCCGAACTACAAGCAGCTGCTGCCCGAGAGCTTCGAGCACGAGGTCACGCTTCCCAGGGGCGAGATCCTCGACGTCGTCCGCCGGGTC
>DATDDZ010000070.1:0-9543 GCA_036523555.1 Gaiellaceae bacterium | reverse complement strand
CTGAACTTCTTCCACGCCGTCGACGAGACGGCGCTCCCCGCCTGGCAGAGCGGCCTCGTCCTGCCGGATGGGAGTCGTCGCGCCTCCTTCGCGGCGGTGAAGGCCGCGATTGCCGCGAACACGCAGTGCCAGGGGACCGAGAACGCGTGGCAGCACAGTGAGCGTGTCGTCGGCGCGACCGCGACCTTCCGGAAGCTGCCCCGCTCCTTCCTCGTCCGTGCGGACGAAGGGTTCACGTACGAGGTGAAGGTCACGCACCGGTCGAGCGCACGCAGGCTGACGGGCGCGTCCGGCGTGGGAGAGGCGGCGCGGGACCTGCTCTTCAAGCTGCCGCGCCTCGGACGAGGCTCCTACCGCGTTATCGTGAAGCTGCACGCGGAGACGAACCCGGACCGCGTCACGACCTTCAGCCGGGCGTTCCGCCGCTAGAGACACGTCCGTCTCGGCCACTCTTGGCCGACGTGCACATGCGATATAAGGATCGAGATGACTGACACACGGGTCACCAAGCTCGCGGACCTGCTCGTCAACTACTCGCTGCAGCTCCAGCCGGGCGAGATCGTCCGGATCGACGGCGGGACGGTCGCCGGCCCGCTCGTCACGGAGCTCTATCGCGCAGCGCTCCGTGCGGGAGCGCACCCGCGGCCGCGGATCCAGCTCGAGGGGCTCGACGTGATCTCCGTGAGCGAGTCCTCCGAGGAGCAGCTCACGTTCGTGTCGGAGCTGGATCGCCTCGAGGTGGAGCAGGTCGACGCGGTCGTCACGATCTGGGGCGACCGCAACACGCGGTCGCTCGGCCAGACCGACCCGCAGCGCCTGACGAGACAGCTCGGAGCCCGGCGGGTGCTCGTCGAGCGGTTCTACGAGCGAGTGGACAAGGGTGAGGCGAAGTGGGTGGGGACGCGCTTCCCCACCGACGGCCACGCACAGGACGCCGACATGTCGCTCGCCGAGTACGAGGACTTCGTCTACGGCGCGTGCCACGTTCGAGACGGCGACGATCCCGTCGCGCACTGGAGCACAGTCTCCCGCGAGCTCGGTGCGCACGCGCAGACCCTCGGCAGTGTGGGCGAGCTGCGGATCCTCGGGCCGGACACCGACCTGCGTCTCGGCGTGAAGGGCCGCCGCTGGCTCGCAGCCGCCGGCGAGCTCAACATGCCCGACGGCGAGGTGTACACGAGCCCCGTCGAGGACGCGACCGAAGGCGACATCCGCTTCACCTTCCCCGCGATCTACCGCGGCCGCGGCGTCGAGGACGTCCGCCTGAGATTCGAGGGCGGCCGCGTCGTCAAGGCCGAGGCCGCCGCAGGCCAGGACTACCTCGTGTCGCTGCTCGACATGGACGAAGGGTCACGCATCCTCGGCGAGGCCGCCTTCGGGCTGAACTACGAGATCGACCGCTTCACGCGCGACATCCTGTTCGACGAGAAGATCGGCGGCACCATGCACCTCGCACTCGGCGCAAGCTTCAAGAAGGTCGGCGGGCTCAACGAGTCAGGGCTTCACTGGGACATGATCTGCGACCTTCGCGAGGAAGGCGAGGTCTACGCCGACGGCGAGCTCGTGTGGAAGGCCGGGCGGTTCCTCGAGGATCCGGGCGCGGTGGTAGCCGAGCCCGTCGCCACGTCCTGACCCGCGTCGCCGTCATCTCCGACACGCATCTCCCGCGCGGAAAGCGCGCGCTGCCCGACGAGTGTCTGAGCCGCCTCACGGCGGCAGACCTGATCCTGCACGCCGGCGATTTCGTTTCCGCGGCGTTCCTCGACGGGCTGAAAGCGATCGGACCCCCGGTCGAGGCCGTCTGCGGGAACATGGACGAGCCTGCGCTCAAAGCCTCGCTTCCGCTTCGCCGGATCGTCGAGGTCGAAGAAGTCCGTATCGGGATGGTGCACAACGGCGGCCGGCGCGACGGACGAGAGGCGCGACTTGCTGCACGCTTCGACGAGTGCGACGCCGTGGTCTACGGTCACACGCACCTCCCGCAGGTCGAACGGGTTCAGAAGCAATGGATCCTCAACCCGGGCTCCCCGACGGAACGCAGGAGCGCTCCGGTGCATTCCATGATCGTGCTCACCGTGAAGGGCGGGCGGATCACGCCGGAGCTCGTGACGCTCGGTTAGCTCCGCAGGTCGTAGATGTGGTCGAGCCGCCGAAGGATCGCCCGGGCGATCAGGTCACCTGCGGACGGGAGATAGTGGACTCCGTCTCGCGCGCGCATCAGGACCAGCTCGCCCTGCGCGTTGCGGAGGTAGTCCGTGTACTTGCCCTGCTTGCTCGCGAGCAGGTCCCAGGTGTCGATGTAGGCCGATCCGTGCGGATGCCGGGCGGCGACGAGGCGGAGCGCGCTGTTGACGACGGGGAAGCTGCGCCGGAACCCCGGGCCGGCCGGGATCGGCAGGCCGATCCAGACGACGTAGACCCGGGCCGCATTGAGCTCCCTCGTCACGCCGTCGACGCGCCGCCGGTACTCGGCGTTCCAGCTCGGGCTGCCGAGCTTGCCGACCGTCTTTCCCGCCGGCATGCCGCCGAGGTAGTCGTGTGCGTCGTCGGCGCCGAACGAGAGCACGGCGACCTTCGGGTGCAGCTGTGGGATCGCCTGCGCAATTCGTGTGAACCAGTTGTAGACGGCCGGCTGCCCGAGACCGGTGCTGAGCCGGCTCTCGACGCCGAGGATGTCGACCGGGCCGTGCCGGCCCGTCGCCCGCACGAGCGCCTCACCGGGCACCTCGACGAGCGAGTCACCGGCGACCCAGACGCGAAGCGGGTGTGCCGGGGTGAAGAGAGGGCGACGGTGCGCCTTCGCCGGCTTCGTCGGGGCCGCCGGACGATTGGGAAGGGGGCCTGCGGGCGGGGGCAGCCGGAACGTCACCCTCGTGTCGATCCGGTCCTCGCCTTCGCGCCCGATCGCGAGCTGGAGCTCGCGGCGCGGGCGGTCGAGGTACAGGAACTCGCTCAAGCGCGCCAGCGGACGGGTCGCCGCGAGCGCGATCCCGCGGCCGGCTCCCTGCCGGCTCTCCGCGTCCTTGCGCAGCCCCTGCGCGTTCAGCAGCGCCGCGAGGCCGAGCGCGAGGAAGAGGAGGACGATGCCGCGGGTGGCGGGGAGAAGCCTCATCAGAACCGGAAGTAGATGAAGGGAGCGACGCCGGGAGGGCCGAGCGTGTCGACGAGCATGAGGCCGACTCCGAGGCAGGCCGCCTGGACCGGCACCGCCAGGCGCTGGAACCCGCGCAGCGCCGCTCCGATCGAGGCGAGCGGAACGTACTGGCTGCCGATGCCGACGACGATCGCGAGCACGACCGACGTGGTGACGAGCGGGGACGGCTGCCCCCAGGCGCTCACGAGTTGCGTGATCACGTCCCAGGCGCGGCCGAACGAGTCGGCGCGGAAGAAGATCCAGCCGAAGCAGACGACGTGAAAGGTCACCAGCCGGCCGATGACGCGGCGCCACCTCGTGTCCGGGGGGTCCGCGTGGCCCAGGGCTTTCCGCACGTCGCCGCGAAGCCGCTCGAGCGCCAGTCCGGCGCCGTGGATCCCGCCCCATGCCACGAACGTCCACGCGGCCCCGTGCCAGAGCCCGCCGAGCAGCATCGTTCCGAGCAGGTTGCGATAGGTCAGGAGCCGTCCCTTGCGATTCCCTCCGAGCGGGATGTAGAGGTAGTCCCTCAGCCAGCGCGACAGGGTCATGTGCCAGCGGCGCCAGAAGTCCTGCAGGGACACGGCCGTGTACGGCGCGTTGAAGTTCTGCGGGAACTGGAACCCGAGCAGCAGGGCAACGCCGATGGCGATGTTCGTGTAGCCGCAGAAGTCGGCGAAGATCTGGACGGCATAGCCGTAGATCGCAACGAGCGTCTCCAGTGACGAGTGCTCCTTCGGCGCGGCGAAAACGTCGTCGACGAGATGTGTCGCCAGGTGATTCGCGATCACGACCTTGAGGAAGAGCCCGGTCAGGATCAGGTAGTAGGCCCTCGTCGTGTCGACCCGCCGCGGATCGCGTGGCTTCTCGAGCTGCGGGAGCAGCTCGCTCGCGCGGACGATTGGGCCGGCGACGAGATGCGGGAAGAAGGAGAGGAAGACCGCGAAGCGTGGGAAGGAGGCCGGCTCGAGCTCTCCTCGGTACGTGTCGACCACGTACGAGATCGCCATGAAGGTGTAGAAGGAGATCCCGACCGGCAGTGCGACGTGGACGACGGACGACGCCCCGGCGATGCCGATGTTGGCGAGGAAGTTCTCCGCCGAGCTGACGAAGAAGCCTGCGTACTTGAAGTAGCCGAGCAACCCGAGATCGAACGCGACCGCGACGAAGAGATAGCCCCGCCGCAGGCGTGCGTTCGCCGCCCGGTAGATCGCAACGGCGAGGACATGGTTGACGATCGTCGACGACGCGAGCAGGAAGACGAACTTCCAGTCCCACCAGGCGTAGAAGACGTAGCTCGCGAGCAGCATGAAGGGACGCCAGGCGCGCTGCCTCGACATGAGCGCCCACGAGAGCGGCAGCACGACGAGGAGGAAGATCGCGAAGGTGGGAGTGGGGAAGAGCATGCGGCGCCCGCCGCTAGCGGATTCGCAGCGTCAGGCGACGAGTCGCCGCCGAGCCGCGCGAGTCGCGGACGCGCAGCGTCACGGCGAACCGCCCGGGACGGCCTTCCGCCACGCCGCTCACCCAGCCGGTCGAGCGCAGGTGCAGGCCCGCGGGGAGGCGGCGAGGAAGCGACCAGAAATAGGGCTTACGCCCGCCGGCGGCGGCCAGCTTCGCCGCATACGGCTTCTTCCTGACCGCGTCCGGGAGCTTCGCCGTTGCGATCCGTACCGGAGTCGTCTTGCCCTTCTGCTCGGGCGCCCCGATCCCGAGCTGCACCAGGGTGGTGCGTAGCAGCGTCGCCATTCCCCTCGAGCCGGCGTCGACCAGATGGATCCCGTCGTCCTGGAACCAGTCCGGGTGGCCGCGGGAGTAGAGGTTCCAGTCGACGACGATCAGCGACGGGTGGGTCGCGGCCGCCGCGACGAGCGCGTCGTTCATGTTCACGTACGGATGGCGGGCGGCCCGCAGGGTCAGCCAGAGGACCTTCGTGACGCCCGCGGCCTTGAAGGCGTCCAGCGCGACCGCGATGCTGCCGGCGTACTGGTCCTCGAACTCGTTGTAGCCGAGGGTCACGACGACCGTCGGGCCGATCCTGGGCCCGAGTGTCTTGACGACGTCGAGGACGGTCGGCGGCCGCACGCCGTTATAGGGGCAGCTGTCCTGTGCGATGCGGCGGCACGGGGCAACCTCGAAGTCCACGTCCACGCCCTTCGTCAGGATCGCCTTCGCGGTGTCGTCTTCGACGATCGCCTCCGCGATCGAGTCGCCGAAGACGGTCACTCGAGGGAGCGGGGCAGGCGCCGCGGGAGCCGGAGAGCTGGCGCCGGCCAGGAGCGCGACGAACGCGAGCAACCCCGCCGCGGATCCGGCCCGGGCGAGCATGGCGCCATTGTAGGGCGGCCTTTTCGACCTGTCTGTAAAGAGTCAAAACAGCTAGGGCGCCCCTTGACAGACCGAACACGTGTTCGCTATTCTACGAACATATGTTCCCTCGACTGCTCATCCTGCTCCTCGCCGTGTCGCTCACGGTCGGGATCGTGGCCCGACCCTCGGGCGGCGCAGGCAAGCCTGGCGTGTACGTGGTCAAGCCGACGGACACGCTCTGGTCGATTGCGACCCGTCACTACGCGGGCGACCCCCGGGAGGGGATCTGGAAGCTGCAGCACCGGAACCATCTGCACGGCACGACTCTCGTGCCCGGACAGAGGCTGGCGCTTCCTTAGCTCGCCGCGGGCGCGTCCGGCAGCGGCAGGCCGGTCGTGTAGACCTTCTCGCCCCTGAAGAGCCGGCGCTCCGGATCCCAAGGAAAGAAGATCACGACCCTCCACGCGAGCCTCTCGCCTGAGGGCGGAAACCCGAGCCAGGCGGCCTCGTGCGTGCCCGTCACGTCGGCCTCTTCGCAGACGCCCTGTGGCCCGATGACGATGTCGGTGAGGTCGAAGTGGATGTCCGGGAAGGCGGTCAGAAGCTCGGTGTAGAACCGCGCCGCACCCTCGTGGCCCTCCCACCGGTGGCCGCTCTGCGCGAGCTCGTAGACGCAGTCCTCGGTGAGCGTCGAGATCAGCCCGGGAAGGTCGCGCTCGTCCTCGGCGATCGAGTGCCGCTTCCAGAGCTCGCGGATCTCGTCGTGCTCGGTCGGGGAGACCTCCCGGCGAATGAGGTCGCGCACGTCGCCGCTCATAGGCTGATTTCCGGCCTCTGAGCGGGGGAAGGGGCGACGGGGGAAACCGGGAGGTTCCCCCTTGCTCTCTCCTCAGCGCACGCGGCGATCCGAGCGGCGCGGGTGCTGAGGCGATAACGGAAGAAGGGGTCACTCAGGGGAAACACTGTTTCCCCTGAGGGTGCGAGCCGAAGGCGAGCGCCGGTCACGCCGACTCCCAGAAAGAGCGCAGCCGTTCGTTGAACGGATCGCCGAGCAGCTGGGGATTGTGCGCGGCCGGAAGCGTCGCGGATTCGGCTCCGAGCCGAGCCTCGAGCACGTCGCAGACCTTGTGCAACGCGGCGCCGCCGAGCTCACGGGCGGTCGCAGCCGTCTCCTGCCAATCTCCCCGGACCACCAGGATGTGGACGCCGCGCAACTCGTCGAGTGGGATCTCCGCCTCCCAGGGCGGCCGCTCGCGCCAGGACGAACGCGCAGCCTCGAGCCCGAGCCCCTGGAGCTCGGCGTCACGCGCGGGGAACCCGAATGCGCGCAGGAAGCGGACGCGATAGTCGCTCGGATCCTCGGCCTCGCGCATTGCGGTCTTCGCCCCCGCGATGAACTTCTCCACGAGAGGATCTTCGCGGACGAGGCCGAGCGCCGGCGGCTCGATCACCGTGAGCGAGCGCACCGCGTCGGGTCGCCGGCCCGCGGCGAGCAGCGAGACGACTCCGCCGTAGGAATGGCCGACGAGGTGCGCACCGCCGGCAAGTAGGTCTGCGACGTCGTCCGCATCTCGGTCGAAGTCCACGCGACCCTCCGGCGGGCTCCCGCCGAACCCGCGCCGGTCGGGGAGCAACAGCCGGTAGGTCTCGGCGAGCGGCCGCTGCTTCTCCCAGGTCTTCGACCCCCAGCCGAAGCTCCCGTGGACGAGCACGGCGGGCTCGCCGTCGCCCCACACTGTCACGTTCAACCCGGTCGTGCTCTGCACCGGGGCGAGCCTAACCGGCTCTGTTCGGCGAGCGCGGGGACAGCCAATCCTAGAATCGAGCCGTGGATCTCGACCTCGTCTTCCTCGGCACGTCCGGATCGATGCCGACGGCACAGCGCGCGCCGGCCGCGCTGCTCGCGCGCCGAGGCGGCGACAGGCTGCTGTTCGACTGCGCCGAGGGCACCCAGAGACAGCTGCTGAGATCGTCCGTCGGGCTGGTCGAGCTGCGCGAGGTCTTCATCACGCACTTCCACGCCGACCACGTCCTCGGCCTCCCCGGCATGCTCAAGACCTTCGCGCTCCGCGGCAGAGAGCTGCCCCTCGACGTGTACGGGCCGCGAGGCCTCGTCGACTTGCTCGGCTCGCTGAGGCGCGTGATCGGGAAGCTCACCTACGACCTGGAGCTGACCGAGCTCGACCCCGGGGACGTGCTCGAGCGCGACGGTTATCGCATCGCGGCCTTCGCAGTGAACCACGGCGTCAGAGCGCTGGGGTGGTCGCTGATCGAGGCGACACGTCCTGGGCGCTTCGACGTCGACGGCGCCGACGCGCTCGGCATCCCGAACGGCCCCGAGCGTGGAGCGCTTCAGCGGGGAGAGACGGTCACGCTCGACGACGGCCGGGCGATCGCGCCGGAGGCGGTCCTCGGGCCCCCGCGGCCGGGGCGCAAGATCGTGATCACGGGCGACACGGCGCCTGCGCCGCAGATCACCGAGGCGGCCTGGGGGGCCGACGTGCTGGTCACCGAGGCGACGTTCTCGGAGGAGGAGCGCGGCAGGGCCGAGGAGACTTTTCATCAGACGTCCCGCCAGGCAGCCGAGGTGGCGTCCCAGGCCGAGGTGGGCCTGCTTGCGCTGACGCATCTCTCGAGCCGCTACTTCGGGCCCGAGATCGCGCGAGAGGCGCGCGAGGCGTTTCCCGACACCGTCGTGCCCCGGGACTTCGACCTGATCGACGTTCCGTTCGAGGAACGCGGCCACGCGCATCTGGTCAAGGGAGGGGCGCGGCGCCCCGCTCCACCCGAGCAGGCCGTATCATCCGCGCGGCAATGAGCGATCTCGTGCGTGTGGCTGTCGCCGGCGACGTCGCCGAGGCGGAGGAGATCCAGGGGATCCTCCGCTCGGCCGGCATCGAGGCGCAGCTTGCCGACGGCGAGGACGACTCAGTCACGGTCTCGGTTCCCGAGGCCTCGGTCGAGAAGGCGCAGGACGCGATCGAGGCGATGACCGAGCCCGAGGACATCGTCGGCGAGCCGTAGTCCACGATCGACGGCGGGAACGGGAGCGACACCCTCATCGGCGACACCAGCCTCTCGCGGCTGCTCGGACAGAACGGCGGCATGAGCGTTCCCGGCGGCAATGACCACATCATCGGAGGGAGCGGGGACGATCAGATGTCGTCTCCGGCGGAAACGGCAACGATGACGTGTTCGGAGGGCCCCGGCGGTGACACGCTCAACGGAGGTCGCGGCGACGACCTGCTGGACGGCGACCTGCCGCCGCAGGAGGACAACGGGCCGCCTGTGCTCGATCCGAATCCGAACTTCGACACGTGCAACGGAGATCAGGGCAACGACATGGCCTTCGGCTGTGAGGCCCTGACCGGCATCGAGACAATCCTCGGAGGCTGACTCCAGAAGGAGCGCGCCGCTTCTCGCGGCGCGCTCCTGACCTCTTCTCACCCGGCCGGTTGCGAGTCGTCCGGTCACCCCGCTAGAGTCCCGCGCGACACGAGCCCTTTAAGCCGGTCCAGTGAGGCCGGAAAGGAGTCGAATGAGAACGTCTGCCCGCAAACCGACCCCGTCTGCGCCCTGAGCGCCGGGGTGGCTTCTCCGGAGAAGGTCCTGCTCGACGGCGAGGGCCTCGCGCGGACCCTCTCGAGGATCGCGCACGAGATCATCGAGTCGAACCCGGACCTCTCCCGCGTCGCGCTGGTGGGGATCCAGAGGCGAGGCGTCCCGCTCGCACAACGCCTCAGGCGGCTGGTTGAGGAACGGGCTGGCGAGGCACCGTCGCTCGGCGCCGTCGACATCACCTTCTACCGCGACGACGTCCAGGTGCGAGGGCGAGGTGCTCCGCGCCATCCGCAGCCCGTCGTCCGCTCGACCACGCTCGAGTTCGGGCTCGAGGGCAAGACCGTCGTGCTCGTGGACGACGTCCTCTACACGGGACGGACGATCCGCGCCGCGATCGAGGCGCTCTTCGACTACGGGCGGCCCGACCGCATCCAGCTCGCGGTTCTCGTCGACCGCGGCCACCGCGAGCTGCCGATCCGGCCCGACTACGTCGGCAAGAACCTTCCGACCTCCCGCGACGAGCGCATCCAGGTGCAGCT
>DATDDZ010000069.1:0-2627 GCA_036523555.1 Gaiellaceae bacterium | reverse complement strand
CCACGTTGCCGGTGAAGCCGTCGGTGACGACGACGTCCGCCGCACCGTCGAGGAGGTCGCGTCCCTCGGTGTTCCCGGCGAAGTTGAGGGCGCTCGCGGCCAGCAGCTCGTGCGCCTCGAGTGTCAGCTGGTTGCCCTTCTCCGGCTCCTCTCCGATCGAGAGCAGGCGCACCTCCGGGTTGGCGACGCCGAGGATCTCCTCTGCGAAGACGGCGCCCATGTGCGCGAACTGCAGGAGATGCTCGGGGCGCGCATCCGCATTCGCGCCCGCATCGAGGAGGACCGAGGGGCCGCGCCTGGCCGGGATCGGCACGCCGATCGCGGGCCGCAGGACGCCAGGGACCCGGCGCAGCTCGAGCAGGCCGGCGGCGAGCATCGCGCCCGTGTTGCCCGCCGAGACGACCGCCGCGGCACGGCCCTCGCCGACTGCGCGGCAGGCGGCCACGAGCGAGGAGTCCGGCTTCGACCGGACGGCCTCGGCCGGCTTCTCGTCCATCGCGATCACGTCGGGCGCCTCGATCAGCTCGAGCCCGTGCGAGTCGAGGCCTCTTGGGCCTACCAGCACGGGGACGATGCCGTCGGCCGCGGCCGCAAGCGCGCCGGCGACGACCTCGTCAGGGCCGCGGTCGCCCCCCATCGCGTCGACGGCGACGCGAGTCATCGTCCTAGGGGGCCGGCGTGCGGAGCGGCTCGACGTCGCGGCCGCGATACGTGTGGCACGTCGGGCAGACCCGGTGGGGCCGCTTCGGCTGGCCGCACTGTGGGCAGATGTTCAGCCGCGGCGACTCGATCTTGTGCTGGGCGCGGCGCTTGTCTCTGCGGGCCTTCGAGGTCTTCTTCTTCGGGACGGCCATCGGACGGAGGAGTGTAGCGGTGGAAAGCGCCTGTCCGCCGAGCGCTCAGAGCTGCTCGCGCAGGCTCTCGAGCGCGGCCCAGCGTGAGTCGGTCGTCTCGGTCTCGTGCTCGTGCGGCTCGTCGTTCAGGTTCTTGCCGCAGACCGGGCACAGGCCGGCACAGTCCGCGCGGCACAGGATCTTGTCGGGGAGTGCGAGCGCGATCGCATCGCGCGCCCAGCGCGACAGGTCGAGCCGGTCGTCCTGGAGATAGGGCGTGCGAAGCTCCTCGGAGCCGTCGGGATTCGTCGCCTCATATTCGCGCGCGGCGATGGGAACCTCGAGCACGGCATCGCCGAGGCAGCGGTAGCACGGCCCGTGGAGACGTGCGTCGAAGCCGAGATCGAAGACCGTACCGGTGCTCGCCTTCGTGATCGCGAGCTCGGCCGGCAGCTGCTCCGGGACCGGCAGGTAGCGCTCGCCGCCGAGCTCGAACGGCTCCAGCTCGACCTCGACCTCGTCGCGGTACTCCTCTCCCGGCCGGAGCCTGACCTGACGCAGGTTGAAGCTCCTCATGAAGGTCAGGGTACCGCCCTGACCGCGGGCTCAGGCTGCGGCCTCGAGGGCCTCCTCGACCTCCCCGACGAGCGGCCTCGACCGAGCGCTGCGCGCGGTCACGATCAGGATCACGGCGACCACGATCGCGCCGCCGGCGACCACGGTCGTCCACCCGATCGCCTCGTTGAGGAAGACCGCCCCGAGTGCAACCGCGACCACGGGGTTGACGAACGCATAGGTCGAGACGACGGAGATCCGGACGTTCTTGAGCAGCCAGGCGTACGCCGAGAACGCGATCAGCGAGCCGACGAGCACGAGATACGCGAACGCGAGCAGCGGCTTCGCCCCGAACGCGCTCGCGTGAACCTGGCTTGCCTCTCCGCGGACAAGGCCGGCGATGCCGAGGAAGAGACTGGCAGCCAGCATCTGCATCGAGGCCGCGAGCAGCGGGCTTCGGGGCAGTTGAGCGCCCCGCGCGTAGAGCGATCCTCCGGCCCACCCGGAGGTCGCGACGACGAGAACGAGCATCGCGGTGAGGTCACCGCCGCCTCCCGGGCGGACGAGGAGGGCGACGCCGCCGAAGCCGATGACCAGCCCGGCGACGGCCGAGCTGGAGAGCCGGCGTCCGAAGACGACGCGATCCATCAGCGCCACCCAGAGCGGGATGATCGCGACGATCAGAGCGGCCAGGCCCGAGTGGAGGCGGGTCTCCGACCAGGCAACGCCGCCGTTTCCCACGAGGAGGAGCGCGCCGCCGACGATCGCCGCCGAGCGCCACTCCCGTGCAGTCGCCCGGGGACGGCCCCGGGAAACCAGGGCGTACAGAGCAACGCCCGCGAACAGGAAGCGCGCGGAGGACATGAGGAACGGCGGCATCGTCCGATCGGTGATGCGGATCGCCGTGTAGGTCGACCCCCAGACGATGTACACGGTTGCGAGGGCGAGGACGATCGCGACCGGAGAACGGCGTGCGAAGGCAGCGGTCATCCAACCATCATCCGGATTCGCGCATCATTAGAGCAAATCCAGTTACGATGCTGATCGATTATGGAAGCTGATCATTGGCTCGGAGTCGAGTTGCGCCACTTCCTCGCCCTGGAAGCCGTCGCCCGTGAGGGGTCGTTCGGCAGAGCGGCGAAGGCGCTCGGTTACACGCAGTCGGCCGTCAGCCAGCAGATCGCCGCTCTCGAACGGATCGTGGGCCAGCGCCTCGTCGAGCGGCCCGGCGGGCCGAAG
>DATDDZ010000068.1:0-5324 GCA_036523555.1 Gaiellaceae bacterium | reverse complement strand
GAAACCGCGACGGAGGTCGAAGTCACAGTCCGGGTCGGCGTGATGGTGCAGCGGACGTCCCCGATCCAGCTGCGTTTCGCGGAGGGTGAGCTGACCGTCTTCGCGCGGACGCAGGACGTGGGCGAGGCGAAGGAGTCGCTGCCCGTGCAGTTCTCGGGTGAGCCGCTCGACATCGGTTTCAACGCGGAGTTCCTGCGTGAGGGCATCGAGTCGATCGGTGCGGACGACATCCGGCTGAGGCTCATCTCTCCGCTCCGGCCGGCGGTGCTCGACGGGGGCGAGGACGACCCGACGTACCTGATCATGCCGATCAGACTGCCCGGCTAGCGCCCGGAACGGGCCGACCTGGTCGTCACCACGGTCTCGCTCCGGAGCATCCGCTCGTATGCGCGGCTCGATCTCGATCTGGAGCCCGGGCTGGTGCTCGTGGTCGGGCCGAACGGCGCTGGGAAGACCAACCTGCTGGAGTCGCTGCACGTGGGGACACAGGGCTTCTCGCCCCGCACCCGCGCAGACGCGCAACTCGTCCGCTTCGGTGCGGACGCGGGCCGGATCGCGCTTCGCGGCCGTCGGGGCGAAACCGCGACGGAGGTCGAAGTCACAGTCCGGGTCGGCGAGGGGAAGCGGGCGAAGCTCAACGGCGCAAGCCTGCGCGCGGCCGAACAGCTTCGCCACGAGCTCGCGACCCTCGTGTTCACTCCCGATCGTCTCGCGGTCGTCAAGAGCGGCCCGGCCGTCCGCCGGGCCTACTTCGATCGCACTCTCGGCCGCCTGGCTCCGGCCCGCGCGATGTTGCCCGCCGAGTACGGGGCGGCGCTCGCGCAGCGGAACGCCGCGCTCCGCCGGATCGCTGCCGGCTTCTCCTCCCGGGACGCGCTCGAGCCGTGGACCGAGCAGCTGGCCGACCTCGGCCGCAGACTCGTGGAGGCGAGGAACGAGGTCATAGCCGCGCTCGCTCCGGGCTTCGCCGAACGCGCCGGCGAGCTCGGCCTTCCCACAGCGCGGATGAGCTACGAGGGCGAGCCGCCCACGGCGGCAGCGCTCGGCGAGCGCCTCGACCGCGACCTCGAGCGTGGCTCGACCGGCCTCGGCCCCCACCTCGACGACGTCCTCCTGACCAGCGGATCGCGGGATCTCCGCAGCTTCGGCTCCCAGGGGGAGCAGCGCCTCACCGTGCTCGCCCTGCTGCTGGCCGAGGCCGAGGTCGTCTCGGACCGCCGCGGCTTCGCTCCGCTCCTGCTGCTGGACGACGTCCTGTCGGAGCTCGATCCCTCCCGCCGGCTCGCCCTGGCGGAACGGATTCGAGGGACGGGTCAGACGCTGATCACGGCGACGCAAGCATCGTCGCTGCCGGTGGAGCCGGCTCAGCTGCTCGAGGTCTCGCCGGGGCTGGTGCGCGCGGCATGATCGAGCGCGTGGGCGGTGAGGTTCGGCGCGAGCTCGGCCGCTTCGGGCCCTCGAGCGGGCTCGAGCCCCTCGTGGAGCGCTGGGAAGAGGCGGTGGGCCCCGAGATCGCCAGGAACGCCTGGCCTGCGAGGCTCGGACGCGACGGCACGCTCCACGTTCACGCAAAGGACTCGATCTGGGCGTTCGAGCTCACGAGCCGGGCCGAGGAGATCCGCGCGCGGCTCGGCAGCTTCGCTCCACCGCGGCTCGCGTTCTCGCCGGGCCCTCTCCCGGACCTCGCGGAGGGCTCCGCCGATCCGTCTGGCAGCCGCCCGATCGCCCCTTCCGAGGAGCACCTCGCCGAGGCGGAATCGCTGACGCGCACGATCGCCGACTCGGAGCTCCGCAAAGTGGTCGAAAAGGCGGTTGCCGCCGGTCTTGCGAGGGCGGATAACGACCGCTCGTTCTGGTAGTATTCGGAGTGCCCGCAAGTGGCTAATTTGCAGGGCTTTTTTCATGGCTGAAGTGACCTACACCGCAAAGGACATCACGGTCCTCGAGGGCCTGGAGCCCGTGCGCCTGCGGCCGGGCATGTACATCGGCTCGACCGGGGCCCGTGGGCTCCACCATCTCGTCTACGAGGTCGTCGACAACAGCGTCGACGAGGCGCTCGCCGGACGGAACGACCGCATCGAGGCGACCCTCCATCCGGACAACTCGGTCACCGTCCGGGACTACGGCTCCGGCATCCCGGTGGACGTGATGGAGGATCAGGGAACATCCGCCCTGACGGTCGTCCTGACGAAGCTCCACGCCGGCGGCAAGTTCGGCGGCGAGGACGCGGCCTACAAGGTGTCGGGCGGCCTGCACGGAGTCGGCGTGTCGGTCGTGAATGCGCTGTCCGAGTGGCTGGTGGCCGAGGTGCGCCGCGACGGCAAGGTCTACCGCCAGGAATTCACGCGCGGTGTTCCGAACGGCGACGTCGAGGTCGTCGGCAAGGCCGCGAAGGGGGACACCGGGACGACGATCTCCTTCCTGCCTGACGCCGAGATCTTCGAAGAGGTCGAGCTGTCGGCCGACACCCTGCAGCAGCGGCTCCGCGAGACGGCCTTCCTCACACGAGGCCTTCGCATCGTCCTCACCGACGAGCGCGCCGGCGGCGAGCACGTCGAGTTCCACTACGAGGGCGGCATCAGGGACTTCGTCGCTCACGTCAACGCCTCGAAGGACTCGATCCACAAGCACATCGTCTACTTCGAAGGCGAGAACGAGAAGGGCGCGGTCGAGGTGGCGATGCAGTGGAACTCGTCCTACCAGGAGTCCGTCTACACGTTTGCGAACAACATCAACACGCACGAGGGTGGCTCGCATCTCTCCGGCTTCAACGCCGCCCTGACGCGCACCCTGAACAAGGTCGCGCGCGACATGGGGCTGCTGAAGGAGAAGGAGGACAACCTCGAGGGTGAGGACGTGCGTGAGGGTCTCGCGGCGGTCGTGTCCCTGAAGATGCAGGACCCGCAATTCGAAGGGCAGACCAAGACGAAGCTCGGGAACCCGTGGGTGAAGGGCTTCGTCGAGTCGACGGTCAACTCCAAGCTCTCGGAGTTCCTCGAGGAGAACCCCACCGATGCGAAGCAGATCATCCAGAAGGCGATCTCGGCTGCGCGCGCCCGCCAGGCGGCGCGCAAGGCGCGTGAGCTGACGCGCCGCAAGGGGGCGTTCGGCGGAGAGATCGCCAAGAAGTTCGCCGATTGCCAGGTGCGCGACCCCGAGCTCGCGGAGATGTTCATCGTCGAGGGCAACTCGGCCGGCGGCGCGGCGAAGGACGCGCGCGACAAGTCGAACCAGGCGATCCTTCCGCTGCGCGGCAAGATCATCAACTCGGAGAAGAACCGCATCGACAAGGTCCTGTCGAACACCGAGGTGCAGCTGCTCGTGCAGGTGATCGGCACCGGCATCGGCGAGGAGTTCGACATCGCGAAGCTCCGGTACCACCGGATCATCGTCATGACCGACGCCGACGTCGACGGCGCGCACATCCGGACGCTCGTGCTGACTTTCCTCTACAGGCACATGCCCGAGCTGTTCGATCGCGGCTACGTCTACATCGCGGTGCCGCCGCTCTATCTCGCCCGACTCGGTAACCAGCAGAACTACCTCGAGAAGGATTCTCAGCTCGAGGAGCTCCTCGTGCGCGAGCGGTTCGGCTCGCTCGAAGTCGAGGCACGTGACGCGTCCGTCGTGAAGTTCACCGCGACGCGGTACTCGCGGTTCGTGCGGACGCTGGGCGAATACGTGGGATGGGCGGCCCGTCTGCGCTCCGACTTCGGCCCGCAGGCGGCCGACTTCGTCCTCGCGCACCGTCTTGTCGAGTCCGACGCCAACTCGCCCGCGGAAGCGGCCGGCGTCATCGCCGCCGCGTCCGCGAACGGCTATGCGCTCGAGCCCGAGGCCGACGCCGAAGCGCTCCGGGTCCGCATCGTGGAGCTCGAGACGAGCGCGATGCGCCGGGTGGTCGTGCCGGCCGAGCTGTTCGCGTCGCCGATCTACGACCGCGTCCGAAAGACCTATGCGCGCCTGGCGGAGATCGTCGGCGGCTTGCCGCCGTTCAGCCTGAGGTACGGGAAGCAGACGATGGAGGCGGAGACCTTCGAGGAGCTTCGCGACGCTGCGCTGACGCTTGCGAAGACCGGTATCCAGATCACGCGCTTCAAGGGCCTCAGCGAGATGAACGCACCGGAGCTCTGGGCGACGACCATGGATCCGAGCAGGCGCATGCTCATCAGGGTCGACGTCGAGGACGCTGCCGCGGCCGACCTCTGGTTCTCGCGGTTGATGGGCGACGAGGTCGAGCCGCGGCGCGTGTTCATCGAGCAGAACGCACTCGACGTCAAGAACCTCGATGTCTGACCTGACCGGCGAGCCGCTCGGCATGGGCCGGGTCGAGACGCGCGAGCTCGACCAGGAGGTTCGCACGAGCTTCCTCGACTACGCGATGAGCGTGATCGTCAGCCGCGCGCTGCCCGATGTGCGTGACGGCCTCAAGCCCGTCCACCGGCGCGTGCTCTACGCGATGCACGAGGCCGGCCTGCAGCCGAACCGGCCGACGCGCAAGTCGGCCCGTGTCGTCGGCGACGTGATGGGCAACTACCACCCCCACGGCGACGCCGCCATCTACGACGCGCTCGTGCGGCTGGCGCAGCCGTTCTCGATGCGCTACCCGCTCGTCGACGGCCAGGGGTACTTCGGCTCCGTCGACGGCGATCCGGCGGGAGCCATGCGGTACACCGAATGCCGCCTGTCACGCATGGCAACGGAGCTTCTACGCGACATCGACGCGGACACAGTCGACTTCGAGCCGAACTACGACGAGTCGCGCCGCCAGCCGACGGTGCTCCCCGCGCGGTTCCCGAACCTCCTCGTCAACGGCTCGTCCGGCATCGCCGTCGGGATGGCGACGAACATCCCGCCGCACAACCTCGGCGAGGTGGTCGCCGGGATCCTCGCCATGATCGAGGACCCCTCGATCGACGTCGAGCGGCTCTCGCAGCACGTCAAGGGGCCGGACTTCCCGACAGGCGGCTCGATCGTGGGGCGAGGCGGCATTCGTGACGCGTATCGCTCGGGCCGCGGCAGGATTCTCGTGCGCGGGCGCGCCCACATCGAGCAGCTTCGCGGTGGCAAGAGCGCGATCATCATCACCGAGCTTCCTTACGGAGTGCGGAAGGCCGGCGAGGGCGGCGTGATCGAGAAGATCGCCGATCTCGTGAAGGCCGGCACGCTCACCGAGGTGCCGATGTCCGACGACGCTCTGCAGGACCACTCCGACAAGGAAGGGATGCGGATCTACGTCGAGCTGAAGCGCGAGGCCGTGCCGCAGGTCGCCCTCAACAAGCTCTTCAAGCTGACGCCGCTCCAGACGACGTTCGGCTACAACG
>DATDDZ010000067.1:0-1985 GCA_036523555.1 Gaiellaceae bacterium | reverse complement strand
CGTTCCTCCTCGCGTTCTTCATCCCCTTCAGCTATTTCACCGACTCGTTCGCGTACCGCCTGTACCGCAAGCGACTCGAGCGCCGGGAGACCACGAGCCGAGGCTAGCGGCGGGGCGACAGCAGCCTAGGTGTTGCCGGCCGGCTCGCTCCCGCGATAGTGGCCCTCCCCGGGCCACGGAGCGAGCACCAGCAGGATCCGCGCCCCGTGCTCGGTCGAGATCGAGTGTCTCTCGTCGACGTCGAAGGAGAAGAAGGAGCCGGAGTCGCCCTCGATCACGTCGTCGCCCGACTCGACGCGGACCGTGCCGTCGATGACCGAGACGAGAGCTCGCTCCTTGACCTGATGGTCGCCGAGGCTCTGCCCCGGGTCGAGCGCGATCAGCACGGCGCGCGCGGCATCGTCGGACCGGAGCACGACCGGCGAACGGCTCCCTCCGGGAGTGTCGATCTCGCGCAGGTTCCAACTCCGCACGCCGCGATCCTAGACGCTCGCAGGGCGCCGTTAGACTCAAACGCCCGTGCCACCTGTCGTGGAGAGATACGAGCTCGGCCCGATCCGAACGAACTGCTACGTCGTTCGCCCGGAGCGCGGGGCGGCGGAAGCGGTCGTGGTCGATCCCGGCGGCGAGGCCGCGCGCCTGCGGCTCGAGCTGGCCCGTATGAGCTCGGCATGCGCGGCCATCCTGATCACGCACGGACACTGGGATCACCTCGGCGCGGTCGCGGACCTCGCGGAGGGAACCGGTGCTCCCGTGTACATGGCGGAGGACGAGCGGACACTCCTGGAGGACATCAACAGCTTCGTGCCCGCGGGCATGCGGCTTCGCCCGTACGTGCCGGACGTCCTGCTGCAGGGCGACGAGACGCTCGAGCTTGCCGGAATGACCTTCGAGACGCTGCGCATCCCTGGCCACTCGCCGGCGCACCTCGCGTTTCACGCGGACGGTTGCCTCTTCTCGGGCGATCTGGTCTTCGCCGGGTCCGTCGGCCGCACCGATCTTCCCGGTGGCGACTGGGAGACCCTCGTCGCGTCGATCCGCGCGCTCGCCGACCGGTTCCCGCCGGAGACGGTCGTCTATTCCGGCCATGGGCCGGAGACGACGCTCGGCGCCGAGATCGCGCGCAACCCGTTCCTCGCGGAGCTGCGCGCGTGACGCGCTTCGAGGCGCCGCGCGGCACCCACGACATCACCCCGTCCGAGCAGCCGCTCTGGCAGTGGGTGAGAGGGGAAATGGAGGACGTCTGCGCTCTCTACGGCTACCGGCGGATCGACACGCCGGGCTTCGAAGACACGGAGCTGATCGTGCGCACATCGGGCGGCGGCTCGGATGTCGTGCAGAAGGAGACCTACACGTTCGCCGATCGCGGCGGCCGCTCGCTGACGCTCCGGCCTGAAGCGACCGCGCCGATCTGCCGTGCCTACGTCCAGCATGGGCTCCATCGCGAGCCACAGCCGCAGAAGCTCTACACGATCGGGCCGATGTGGCGGTACGACCGGCCCCAGAAAGGGCGTCACCGCGAGCACTGGCAGCTCTCCGTCGAGGCGATCGGGACCGACGATCCTGCGGTCGACGCCGAGGTGATCCAGCTCTACGCGGAGCTGCTCCGTCGGGTCGGTGTCACCAACTACACGATGGAGCTCAACTCGATCGGCGACCGTAACTGCCGTCCGGCGTACGTCGAGAAGCTGAGCGCGTGGCTCGACGAGCAAGAGTCGGAGCTCGACGACGAGGCCCGCGCGAAGAGAGCGACGTCGCCGCTTCGAGTCTTCGACGTGAAGAGCGAGCGCGTCCAGCAGCTCCTCATGGGCGCGCCGAAGATCGGCGAGTCGCTTTGCGACGAGTGCCGCGAGCACTTCG
This sequence comes from Gaiellaceae bacterium, assembly GCA_036523555.1. Taxonomy (GTDB): domain Bacteria; phylum Actinomycetota; class Thermoleophilia; order Gaiellales; family Gaiellaceae; genus 3-1-20CM-4-69-9. Next base: position 125 of record DATDDZ010000067.1, on the reverse strand, counting down.
CGCTGGTCCTCGAGGGCCTCGACGCGTACGGCGTCCGATACGAGCTGATGCCGACGCTCGTGCGCGGGCTCGACTACTACACGCGCACGACGTTCGAGTTCAAGGACGAGGCGATCGGCGCGAAG
>DATDDZ010000066.1:0-7479 GCA_036523555.1 Gaiellaceae bacterium | reverse complement strand
CTCGTCGATCGTCGTGCTGGCGCTGCCTGAGCTCTACACGCGCTTCGACACGACGATCGAAGGCGTCGCGTGGGTCGTCACCGCGTACAACGCAGCGGTCGCGGTGACGGCGCTGGCGCTCGTCTTCCTCGTCCACAGGCTGCGGGCCGCGTGGGTCCTCGCCGGCGGCCTGCTGCTCTTCACAGCGGCGTCGATCGCATGCGCGCTCGCGCAGAGCCTCGCGTTCCTGATCGCGGCGCGCTGCGCGCAGGGGATCGGCGCGGCGGTGCTGCTGGCGGGCTCTCTGCCGGTGCTCGCTTCCGTCGCAGGCTCGACCCGGCGAGGAGCGACCGTCTGGACCCTCGCCGGGACGTTCGGCGCCGCGCTCGGGCCTGCGCTCGGCGGAGCCGTGACGCAGGCTTTCGGCTGGCGGGCGATCTTCGCGGCGCAGGCGCCGCTCGCGGCGCTCGGGCTCGTCGCGGTCTTCGCCGCCCATGTCTCGCCGGCACTCGAGGAGGGCTGGCGTCCACGACTCGTGCACTCGGTCCCTGCGAACGCGTGCATCGGGCTCCTGTTCGGCGCCCTCGTCGGCGTGCTCTTCCTCTCCGTGCTGCTCGTGATCACCGTCTGGGGCTACTCGCCGATCGCGGGAGCGGGCCTCGTGAGCGTCCTCCCGGCCGCGACTCTCGCGGCGCAGCCTCTGGAACGGCGCCTGCCCCGCTTCACAGCCGTCTGCGGAGGAGCCGGGCTCCTCTCCCTCGGCCTGGTCGGGCTCGCGATGCTCCAGTCGGCGAGCGTCGGCTTCGCGCTCGGCTCGCTCGCGCTCTGCGGGGCGGGGCTCGGCCTGGCCATCCCGATCCTTTCGTCCGCGGCGCTCGACCTCGGTGCCGGCCTGACCCGCACCGGGACGCTGTCGATCGGCGTCCGCCACTTGGGCCTCGTCCTCGCGCTGGCGTCGATCGCGCCGTTGCTCGCGTCTGAGCTACCGCCGGCGGGACACCGCGCAGAACTGAAGGCGACTGCGGTGCTCCTCGACGGGCAGGTCGGCCTGTCGAAGAAGATTTCCGTCGCGCTCGACGCCCGGGCCGAGTTCGCCCGCGCGAAGGCGGGTGAGATCCCCGATCTCACCCGGCCCTTCAACGCGCATGGCGCACGGCACGATCCGGCTCTCGCCGCCGTGCGCGACCGCCTCGTCTCGGCGATCGCGGACACGATCACGCGCTCGTTCCGATGGGCCTTCCTCCTCTCGGCGGGGCTAGCCGCCGCCGCACTTGCCGTCGCCCTGGCCTTCCGGCGCCGCGAGATCTTCGGATGAAGAGCCCGCCCGCCGCTGCCCTGGTCGTCCTCATCGCGCTGCTCGTCGCGGCCGTGGCGCTCGTCGGCGTCGAGCTCGGAAAGGGAGCGGCGAGCAGCGGGCCGACGGTGACGAACCCGTGCAAGCCGAGGGCGCCGTTCCCCGGCAGCGGGCTCGACGCGACGATTCAGCGGATCGTCCTCGATGGGCTCGACGGCGCCGCGTGCAGCCTGCATACGACGCGCGAGGAGCTCGTCCTCTCGCTCGGGCCCGAGAGCGATGTGCGCCCGAGGCGGTGGGACGAGCACACGATCGAGATCGCCGTCCGGTCGGGGCTCCGGCGCTCGGTCGACGAGGCCGAGCGCCGCGGGGAGATCCCTGCGCTGATCGCGCGCGCCGCCCGGCGCATCGTCGCCGACGCGCCGATCGACGTGCTGATCAGGGGTGGGATCCGCCTGAGCGATCTGATCCCATAGGAATCACTCGGCGCAGGTGAGCCCGTGCCTGCGCATGACCTCGCCCAGCGCGGCGAAGTCGGGCGGGCCGCCAGCCGCGGCGTCGAGGACGGCAGCCACCTCGCGGAAGTAGTCGGGGCCGAGAATGCCCGGAGTCACGATCGCGAGCGCCTTTGCGTCCACGTCGTGCGTGTTGTCGAACTGGTGGACGGCGCCGCGGGGGATGCAGAGCGCCTCGCCCGGGCCGATGTCGACCTGGGTGCCCTCGATCGTCCACCTCAGGACGCCCTCGAGGCCGTAGATCGTCTCCTCGTACCCGTCATGGCTGTGGCCGGCTGCGACCTTCATGCCTGCGGGGACGTCGAACTCGAAGACCGCGACCGTCCCACCCGACTCGTCACCTTCGACCAGAAAGAGGATCGCCAGCGGCCCGACCTTGATCTCCTCGCGCGTCATTGTCGCCATGGGTGTTTTCTCCTCTTGGGTTGGTGGTAAAGTGACTTGACCATATATGGCCAAGCGCGATCCGTCAAGTCCCTTTACTAACTCCCCGCCCTCGGCGAAGCCGTTCGGGCCGCCGCTGATCGGAGCCCTGCTCCGCATTCCGTGGGAGGCCGTGCAGCACCACATGCTCGAGCGGCTGCACGAGCACGGCTTCGACGACCTTGACGCGGCGCACCTGAACGTCTTCCAGTACCCCGGGCCGCAGGGCGCGAGGCCCTCGGAGCTGGCCGCCCGGCTGCGGATCAGCAAACAGGCCCTCAACTACCTGCTCGGCGAGCTCGAGCGCCTCGATTACCTCGAGCGCCGACCGGATCCCGACGACCTACGCTCCAAGCGCGTCGCACTCACACCACGCGGTACCTCGGCGATCCACGTGATCCGGGAGGCCGTGAGCGAGCTGGAGGACGCCTGGGCCGGTCAGCTCGGCCGGAAGCGGTTCGAGGACCTCCGCGGCCTCCTCGTCGAGCTCAACGAAAGCGCGCACGGAGCCGCTGCACGCCCCGGCGGATCCGGTGCATGACGAACAGCGCGAGCACGACGCCGGCGGAGAGGAGCGTTAGAGCGATTGCCGCCGCCGTCCAGGGATGATGAACGGCGAGGAGCAGAACGCCCACGACCGCACCGTCCTCCGACAGTCCGAGCGCGATGTTGGAGAACGGCTCGGGCGAGGTGTTGACGGCAAGGCGCAGGCTCGACTTGGTCGCGTGACTCGTCAGCGCGGTCGAGCCTCCGATCACCGCGGCCACGGCCTGGTTGAGATCGCCCGCGTGACCCGCGACGAGCGCCCCGACGACGGCGGCAAAGGTGGGCCTGATCACCGTGTGGACGGCGTCCCAGGCGCTGTCCACGTAGGGGATCTTGTCGGCGACGAACTCGCAGGCCGCCAGCACCGCGGCGACGACGAGCACGTCGGTCCGCTGGAGCGAGTGCGGAACGATGTCGAGGCCGCCGTATCTGCCGGCGAGCCCGGTGATGAGGACCGTGGCGTAGACGTTGATCCCGCTCGCCCAACCCGATGTCAGCACGTAGGCAAGGGAGTCCATCAGCCTCGTCCCTCGGTCACGGCGGAAGCCTAGTCGGCGGTCAATCGATGAGCTTGCGCGTCATCGCGTAGATCGCGACACGCCAGACCAGAACGCCGAACAGCACGAGCGCGCCGAGCCGGGCGAGGTCGGACCACCCGACGAAGCCGAACGCGGCGTGGCGGACGAGCTCGACGCAGTGGTGGAGCGGATTGAAGTTGGCGAGGAACTGAGCCCAGCCGGGGAGCCTGTTGAGCGGGAAGAACGTGCCGGCCACGAGAAACAGCGGGGTGAGGACAGCGCTGACGACGTAGCTGAAGTTCTCGATCGACTTCGCGAAGCCGGCGACCGCGATCCCGAAACACCCCCAGCCGAAGCCCGCCACCCAAGCGATCAGCGGCACGGTCAGCATTCCCCACGCCGGATTGAGCCCGAAGGCGATCGCAACGAGCATCGGCACGCAGCCGTAGACCCCTGCCCTGGTCGCAATCCAGATCGCCTCCGCGGTGACGAGCTCCTCGGTGTCGACCGGGGCGGCGAGGATCGCGTCGTAGGTGCGCTGGAACTGGTACTTGACGAACGTCCCGAACATCGCGGGGAACGCGCTCGAGAAGAGCACGGCCGTGGCAACCGTGCCCGTCCCCACGAACTCGACGTAGCGATAGTTGCCGACCCTGCTCACGAGCGAGCCGAACCCGAAGCCGAACGCGAGCAGGTAGATGGTCGGCTCGACGGTCGAGGAGAACGTCGCAGAGCGCCAGTACGACGAGAAGTTCACCACCTCCCGGACGAGCACGCCGGTGATGGCCGAGCGCTCGAAGCGTCCGAGCCGGCGCGTGCCGGCGACGTCGACCGAGGCCACTATCCGATCTCCTCGCCCGTCAGGAGGACGAAGACGTCCTCCAGGTTGGCCGGGCGCCGCTCGCCGTCGAGGTCGATGCCGTTGCGCCGTTCGATGCCGAGGATGGAGACGCTCGTGCCCGTACGCCTCGTTCGCAGGCCCGCCTCGGCGGCCTCAGCTTCGACCTCGGCCAGCCGTGCCGGAGGACCGTAGACCTCGAGCACATCGTTGCCGGCATGCTCGGACACGAGCGCGGCGGGCGGCCCGGCGGCGACGGCCTTCCCGTGCGACATGATCAGCACGGTGTCCGCCAGGCGCTGCGCCTCCTCGATGTAGTGGGTCGACATGAGGATGGTCGTGCCGTCGGTGCGGAGCGCGTCGACGAGCGCCCAGAGCTCCTGCCTCACCTGTGGGTCGAGGCCGACGGTCGGCTCGTCGAGCAGGATGAGCCGCGGCCGGTGGACGAGCGCCCGCGCGATCAGCAGGCGCCTCCTCATCCCGCCGGAGAGCTTGTCGACGCGGGAATCGCGACGGTCGGTCAGCTTCGCTATCTCGAGCGCGCGCTCGACAGCCTCGTGCCGCTCGGCGCGGCCGATGCGGTAGAGGTACGAGAAGACGAGGAGGTTCTGCTCGACGGTGAGAGTGACGTCGAGGTTGTCCAGCTGCGGCGCGACTCCGAGCTGGGCGCGTGCCTGCTTCGACTCTCGGGGCAGCCGGAAGCCGAGCACCTCCAGCTCGCCCTCGTCCGCGATCGCCTGTGCTGTCAGGAGCCGCATCGTGGTGGACTTCCCCGCTCCATTCGGTCCGAGCAGGCCGACGCACGTGCCGACGGGCACGTCGAGATCGAGGCCGTCGACGGCCGTGATCGGGCCGTAGCGCTTGACGACGCTGCGCAGGCGGATCGCCGACTCGGCCACGGAGCCGGCTACGCGGCCTCGGACACGGGCTCCGCCTCGGCGTGGCCGTGCGCCGCCACAGCGGACGTACGCAGGACTCCCGCCCCGAGCGCTGCAGCCGAGATCGCGAAGATCGCACCGACGAGGAATGCCAGGTGGTAGCCGCCGTTGAGCGCGGCGAGCGGCCCATGGCCCGACGCCGTCAGCGTGTCGGTGCGGGACGCCGCGAGGCTGGCGAGGATCGCGAGCCCCAAGGCGCCGCCCATCATGAAGGACGTGTTGACGAGCCCCGACGCGAGCCCGGACTCCTCCGGCGCGACGTCGCTCATCGCTGCGAGCAGCACCGGGTTGAACGCCAGGCCCGCGCCGAAGCCGAGCAGGATCATGCTCGGCAGGACGTCGACGGCGAAGTGGCCGCCCACGGGCGCGCGGGTGAAGAGCACGAGCCCGGTCGCCGCGAGCAGCAGCCCGATCCCGAGCGGCTTCCTGATGCCGAACCGCATCACGATCTTCGCCGAGAGCCCGAGCGAGAAGGTGCCCATGATCAGGTTCGCCGGCAGGAAGGCGAGCCCGACCTGAAGCGGGCTGTAGCCCAGCACGAGCTGGAGATAGAGGGCGGAGAGGAAGAACCAGGCGAACATCGCCGCAGCCCACATCACGCCGACCACGTTCGCAGTCGCGACGTTGCGCAGCTTGAAGAGACGGAGCGGCATCAGCGGCGAGCTCACGCGTGACTCGATCGCGAGGAAGGCCGCGAGCAGTACGACCGCGCCGCCGAGCAGGCCCAGCGTCTGCCCGGATGTCCATCCCTTCTGGTTCCCGTTCACGATCGCGTAGACCGCCAGCATCAGCGACGAGGTCACGGTCACGGCGCCCCAGACGTCGAGGCGCGTTCCGGCGACCGACCTGTGCGCCGTCGGCAGCAGCCGCACCGAGAGGAAGTACACGAGGACGCCGATGGGGACGTTGACGAGGAAGATCCAGTGCCAGTTGAGGACATCGGTGAGGATGCCGCCGAGAAGGACGCCGAGGCTGCCGCCGCCGGCGGCGACGAACCCGAAGACGCCCATTGCCTTCGCGCGCTCGACCGGCTCGGTGAAGAGGTTCATCATCAGCGAGAGCGCGACCGCCGACGCGACGGCGCCGCCGAGGCCCTGCACGGCACGCGCGGCGACGAGGAACCCCTGCGAGGTCGCGAGCCCGCAGCACACCGACGCGGCGGTGAAGAGCGTGATCCCCGTGAGGAACAGTCGTCTGTGCCCGTACAGGTCTCCGAGCCGGCCACCGAGGAGCAGGAAGCCGCCGAAGGTGAGCAGGTAGGCGTTCACGACCCACGCGAGCGAGGTCTGCGAGAAGCCGAGGTCCTGCCGGATCGACGGCAGCGCGACGTTCACGATCGTCGAGTCGAGGACGATCATGAGGCTTCCCATGCACAACACGATCAGGGCGTACCAGCGCCTGCGTGTGTCTGCCTCGGAGGTCACGTGCTGCTCCACTTCGCCTTCATGCCTGCCCATCGTCTCTTTCTCCTTCTCCTCGTTGACCTTGACTCTTGGACGCCGCGTCGCACGGAAACTCATCGCGGGAGACTGCGGCCAGCACCACCGTCTCCTTCCCGCCGTTGCGGAGAGCCCGTAGGGGAAGCCCGACGAGCCACAGCATGTCGCCGTGACCGAAACGGCACCTGGCCCCGCTCACCGCCTCGAGCTCGAGCTCTCCGTGTTCGACCACGACCAGGGCGTCACGCCACTCCTCGGAATCGTAGACACGCTCCGTTCCCGGCGGGACGGCGACGGTCCTCAGGCGAAACGGCGGCTGCACGGGCCGACTCCTTGTCTCGATCCCTCACCTTGCTCAGACCGCAGCCGGGCGGAAAACTCATCGGCCTCGAAGACCTAGCCGAGGTGGTCGGGTAGGCCAAAGAGCGGGAAGAGCGTGTCGGTGTCGAGGAAGAAGGTGAAGCCGACGATCCTGCCGCCCGACAGCTCGAGCACCTGGAGCGACCACGGCTCGAACGAGCCGGCCGGCGTCGGGCGGTACTGGCCGAAGGCGGGCGATCCGTTGGCCACGTTCGGGATGAGGCGCGAGCCGCGGCAGCCTGCTCCGGTGCCGAACCACCACCCGAGAATGTCGTGCCGGCCGCTGAGCCAGAGCTCGTACGGGGGCATCGACTGTGTGGCGTCCTCGTGGATGAGCGCGGTCAGCGACTCCATGTCGTAACGCTGGAAGGCGTCCAGGTAGCGGGCGAGCAGCGCGTTCTCTTCTTCCCCGAGCTCCGGCAGCCCGTTGGCCGGATCGAGATCGCCGGCGGCGAGCGTCGAGCGCGCGCGCTGGAGCGAGCTGTTGACGGAGGCGACCGAGGTGCCGAGCAGCTCTCCGACTTCGCTCGCCTTCCACCTCAGGACGTCTCGGAGGATCAGCACCGCCCGCTGAGCCGGCGGGAGCTGCTGGAGCGCGGCGATGAAGGCGAGCCGGATCGTCTCGCGCC
>DATDDZ010000065.1:0-3707 GCA_036523555.1 Gaiellaceae bacterium | reverse complement strand
GCCCGTCCTCCGTCTGCGCTCCCCGATCGTCTGCAAGGCGCGGCGCAGGGGCTCGAGCTCGAGGCCGGCGAAGGCATGCTGCCGGCGGAAGTCGTGCGGATCGAGCGCGTCGATCTCGAAGCCGTCCGCGAGGAAGCCGCTCGCGAGCGGTCCCCACGTGAGGACGCCGATGCCGCGACTCGACGCGAGCGGCAGGATGTCTTCCTCGGGATCGCGGTGGAGCAGGCTGTACTGGTACTGCAGCGCGGCGACGGGCCCGACCCCGAGTGCCCGCTCGATCGCCTCGACCGGGTGGTTCGAGATCCCGCAGTGGCGGATCTTGCCCTCCTCGACGAGGCGCATGAGCTCCGACCAGGATTCCTCGATGGGCGTGCCGCGGTCGACGTCGTGGATCTGCATCAGGTCGATCCGGTCAGTCCGAAGACGCGTCAGGCTTGCCTCGACGTCTCGGCGGATGCGGGCGGGGCTTAGATCCATCCGCGAGCCGTCCCCGTGCGGGATCGTCCCGCACTTGCTGAAGAGGAGCACCTCGTCGCGGCGGCCCTCGACGGCACCCGCGACGATCTCCTCGGCGCGGCCCCAGCCGTAGAACGGCGCCGTGTCGATCCAGTTCACGCCGAGATCGAGAGCACGCCGGATCGCGCGAGCAGCTTCGCCCGTGTCCTGTGGCCCCCACCACACCCCCCAGTCCTTCCCGGAGCCGATCGGCGCAGTGCCGATGCCCACCGGTGTGAGCTCGAGATCGGTCGCGCCCAACCGCCTCCGCTCCATGAGAGGAGGCTACGCGTGGGCCTCAGTGCAACGTCGAGAGGTAGGCGTCGAGGATGTCGCCGCCCCAGAACAGGGCGATGATCGAGCCAGCCGCGAGGAAGGGGCCGAACGGGATCCCCATCTTCCGTCCCTTCGCGCCGAAGCGGGCGACGAGGTAGAGGCTCGGGATGACGGCGGCGAGCATGCCCGCCATCAGCGCGATCGGGACCGTCCTCCCGAGCGCCGCGCCCATGAGGAGGGCGAGCTTCACGTCGCCCATCCCCATCCCCGCCGGGTAGACCAGTGCCGCGACGAGCAGGAAGCCGCAGGCGCCGACCGCGCCGAGAATCCATTGCGGGCTCGGATCGATCGCCGTGTTCGCGGCGAGCGTGACGGCGAACGCGGGCAGGACGATCCGGTTGGGGATGATCCTCCGCGCGATGTCGATCGCCGACACGGCCACGAGCACGGCGCAGAAGAAGGCCGCGACGAGCGTCTTCCAGCTCAGGCCGAACGCCACCACACAGCCGGCGATGAGCAGCGCTGTGACGAGCTCGACGGCGGGGAACGCGAATCGGATCTGGGATCTCACGTAGGTGAACGGCACATCCACGGTGCGGCTATCGGCACGAGTCGGCGCCGGGTTGAGGGACTAGGTCGCGAAGGCCGAGGGTCGTCCTGCGATGCGGGAGAGACCCTTGATCACCTTCATCGCCCGGCGACCGCCGCCGGTCGCCTCGCCCGGATGTGCGAGCTCGCCCAGCATCAGGCGGTCGAGCACGCGCCACGTCACCGGGAGGCGCATGACGGCGAACACCACGCGGGGAAAGCGGTCGAGCGCGATCTTCGCGCCCCAGCCCGCCGACGCCAGCGGGTTCAGGTGGGCCTGGACGGCGAGCTGATAGCCGTCGAGCGACGTCGTGCGCCCGGCCAGGAACGCGAGCACGTGTTCGGCCGCGAGCCGGGAGGAGACGAAGGCCTCGTACATCCCGTCGCCCGACACCGGGTCGACCAGTCCCGCCGCGTCGCCGACGAGCAGCGCGCGCCCGCGCGCGAGCAGCGTGTGCGGACGGCGCATCGGCAGCCGATGCCCGCGCACGGACCTGAGGTCGGCCGGGTCGACGCCGTACTGCGCGCAGAGGGCCTCGAGGTGGCGGCGCATGCGGGGCCCCTCCGCGCCCCACCCGCCGACGCCCACGTTCACGTGGTCGCCTTTCGGGAAGATCCACGCGTAGCCGCCCGGGACAACGCCGAGCTCGAGCACGAGCAGTCCGCGCCAGGAATCGGGCGGGAGCCGGTCGTAGGAAAGGTTTCCCTCGAGTGCGACCCCGTTGACGATTCCGCTTGCGAGGTCGAACGTTCGGGCCGTCGTCCCGTTGGCGCCGTCCGCGCCGATAATCGCGTTGACCTCGACCGGCTCGCCGCCGACTCGCAGGCGTGTGTCGGACTCGACCGTGGCTCGGACGCCCATGCGGAGCTCCGCCCCGGCCTCTGCGGCCTGCTCGGCGAGAAACGCGTCGAGCCTGCGCCGCTGCGTCATCAGGCAGAGCTCACGCGCCGACTCGTGCTCGATCTTTTGCCCGTAGCGCAGGCGGCACCGGACGCGGGTGATGCGATCCTCGACGACGGGCTCGACCGAGAACGGGAGCTGGCGGATCGCGCGCATCGTCAGACCGCCGCCGCAGGGCTTGTCGCGCGGGAACCGCGCCTTGTCGACTAGTAGGACGCGCGCGCGTGCGCGCGCGAGGCGATAGGCGGCGGTCGACCCCGCAGGCCCTGCGCCGACCACGGCGACATCAAAGCGCTGCACAACACAAAGCTACAATGGCCACCTCTTCTTGGGGGTGTGCCCGAGCGGCCAAAGGGAACGGGCTGTAAACCCGTCGGCTCAGCCTACGGAGGTTCGAATCCTCCCGCCCCCACTTCTCTCTACCTGACGACGGCCGCAGTCGATAGCTCGGTTAGCCGCCGACCTCCGCCTTCCGCGCAGACCACGATGTCCTCGACTCGTACGCCGAAGTGGCCCGGCCAGATGATCGACGGCTCGTCGGTGAACGTCATGCCCGGCTCGAGCGGCGTGTCGTCCTCCACCGAGATGAACGGGTGCTCGTGGACGTCGAGCCCGATGCCGTGGCCCATGCGGTGACGGAAGAACTCCCCAAGACCTGCTTCCTCGATCGGCGCGCGGCACGCGGCATTCACCTCCCGCGCGAGCGCGCCCGGCACCGCTGCGGCGCGTCCACCTTCCTGTGCGGCGAGCATCAGGTCGTACACGCGCTGGTATTCGGGGGGCGGCTCGCCGCTGACGATCGTGCGGCCGAAGTCGGAGCAGTAGCCCTGATGGACCGCGCCGAAGTCGAACAGGACGGGCTCGCCGGGGCGAATCGGCTCGGTGCCGCTCGAGAGCGTCGAGTCGCGGCTGTCCTCGCGGCCGAACGTGAAGATGTGCGTCGGGAACGACGGCGTCCGCGACCCGCGTATCCGCATCTGATGCTCCACTTCCTCGGCGAGCTCGACCGTCGAGACGCCGGGCTCGACCTTTGCGGTCGTCGCGACCATTGCTTCCTCCGCTATCCGGCACGCGCGGGTCATCGCGTCGAGCTCGGCGTCGGACTTGACGCGCCGGAGCTCGTTCAGGACCGACGAGGTCTCCGTCAATTCGGCGCCGGCCAGAGCTCGTTGAACGTGCAGGACCGTCTCGCCCCAGGTGCGCGCTCCGACGCCTATGCGCCCGACGTGTCCGAGCGAGCGCACTGCGCCCGCGAAGAGAGCCTCGCCGTCGGCCCCTTCGTTCACGACGATCGCGCCCTCGGGAGGGCGATCGAAGAGGTGGAAGGCGACCACCATCCGGGGCAGGACGAAAACGGGCTCGCGGCCGGGGACGAAGAAGGCGCCCGCGACCCAACCGTGTGCGTACGAGACCTGCCCGAAGCTCGGCAGGTCGCGCTCGATCCCGG
>DATDDZ010000064.1:0-4208 GCA_036523555.1 Gaiellaceae bacterium | reverse complement strand
TCGAGTACCTCGCGCTGCGTCTTCGAGACCTCCTCGGCATCGGTTAGCCGCGTGCCTCAGCTGTCAGCATCGCGCGAGCTGCCCGTCTCGCGTGACCACGTCTGGGCGCTGATCGCGGATCCGGGCCGTCTACCGGACTGGTGGCCGGGCATCGTCGCGGTGACCCCGGATCGGCTCGGCCTCGCTCCCGGCGGACGCTGGCAGGTTCGCGGGGTCGAGCGGCCCACGCTCCGCAGGCACGCGACCTCGAGCGGGACGCTGCTCGTCCGAGAGGTCGTCCCCGCGGAGCGGGTCGCCTGGACGCTCACCGGCGACCGCATCGACGCCGAGCTTCGCCTGGCCGAGAAGGAGGCGGACCTCACCGTCGCGGTGCTCGCGATCGATGCACCGTGGTTCTCGGGGGTGAGCCGCGCCCTGCCACGGCGGGCCCTCGCGCGGCTGTACGCCGCCTGCCTCAACGCGTCCGGCACCTAGAGTTCGGGCCGGTTTGTTCGATCTCAGGTACCACGTCGCGTCCCTCGCCGCCGTCTTCTTCGCCCTCGTGATCGGCATCCTGGTCGGCGTCGCGCTCGCGTCGCACGGCCTCGGCAACACCGAGCGGAACCGCCTCGAGGAAAACCTGCGGCGCGCGAACAGTCGCGGCGACGCGCTGCAGGCGCAGCTCCAGGCGCTCGGTGAGAGCAGCACCGCCGAGCATTCGTACGTCGACAAGACCTACGCCCAGGTGATGGCGGGGCGTCTCAACCGCGCGAAGATCGTCGTGCTGTTCGTCGGGCCGGTGCAGGGGGACATCCGCTCGGCGATCGCGCGAACGCTGGCCGATGCAGGCGCGGGCGAGCCGCTCCGCATGCGTGCCGTCACGGTTCCGATCGATCCTGCGGCGATCGACCGGCGGCTCGCGAAGAGGCCGTTCCTCGCCGCCTACGCCGGGCCGGACCAGGTCCACCAGCTCGGGCACGCTCTCGGCCAGGAGCTCACCGCAGGCACCGACACTCCGTTGTGGAACGCCCTCGAGACTCTGATCGTCGAGCAGAAGTCCGGGCCTGCGAAGCCGCGCGCAGACGGCATCGTCGTCGTGAGAACGGCGAAGCCGCAATCCGGGGCGACTGCGGAGTTCCTGCAGGGCCTCTACTCGGGCATCAGGGACGTCGGCGTCCCCGCGGTCGGGGTGGAGGTCAGCGGGGCGGATGTGTCGGCGATGAAGCGGCTCCAGAAGGCAGGCCTCTCGACCGTGGACAACCTCGACACGCCGGTCGGGAGGCTCGCGCTCGCCATCCTCCTGTCCGACCCGTCGGTGAAGGGCGACTTCGGCACGAAGAAGACCGCCCACGACGGCGTGCTTCCGGAGGTCGTCGCCCCGGTCACGACGACGGGTGGATGAGCCTCTGACGATCCTCGTCGCCGCGCGGGACGAGGAGGCGGTGATCGGGCGAACGGTGGAGATGCTCCGGCGGACGTTCGCCGATGCCGAGGTGATCGTCGCCGACGACGGCTCCCGGGACGCGACGGCCGAGCTGGCCGAGGCCGCGGGCGCGACGGTGCTGCGACTGCCGCCGCTCGGGAAGGGTCAGGCCCTCTCGGCCGCGGAGCGCGCGGCGCCGCCCGGAGACCTGCTTCTCGCCGATGCGGATTTGCGCGGCGACCTCTCGCCGCTTCTCCACGGCGCAGGGGAGCTGCGCATTGCGAAGTTCGACCGGATCGAGGGCGGGGGCTTCGGCATCGCAAAGCGGATCGCCCGGGATCTGATCCGGTTGCGCACGGGAGAGGAGGCAACGGAGCCGCTCTCGGGCCAGCGGGCTCTCTCGCGCGGCGTGCGCGCGGCCGTCTTTCCGCTCGCCCCGGGCTTCGGGGCCGAGGTGCGGATGACGATCGATGCGGCGCGCGCAGGCTTCGAGATCCGCGAGGTGCGGCTCGACCTCTCGCACCGGCCGACGCGGCGGGATCTCCCGGGGTTCATGCACAGAGGCCGGCAGCTGCTGCACGTGCTCCTCGCCGTCGGGCCTCTGAAGCTCAACTATCGAGGGCGCCGCCTCCCGATCGTCGGCTGGGCGCTTGCCGTCCACGATCCCGTCGTGGCCGCGATCGGGCTTGCCGACGATCTCTGGTCCGGGCCGGAGCGAGGGTTTCGAGCGCACCTGCGAGCGCGGCGCTCGACCGGAGTCCTCAAGCTGGTGGGCATCCCTCTCTACGCGCTCGCCCGCACGCGCAGCGTGTCGGGTGCGCTGCTCGTCGGGCTCGCCGCGAACGCGCTGAACCAGCTCGACACGCGTCCCGGCCGCGCGCTCAAGGCGTACCTCGCCTTTGCGGCCACGGTCGACGCTCCACTGGGGATCGCCGTCCTCTTGCTTCCCTACGATCTTCGCGAGGTGACACTGCTCGGTGACTCGGGGTCGAACGCGCTGGGCGCGCTGCTAGGCTTGAATTCCGTGGAGCGATTCACGGGACGAGGCCGCTGGGTTGCGATCGGCGCCCTGGCCGGCCTCACCATCCTCGGCGAACGGACCTCGCTCGGCTCGCTCATCGAACGGACGCCGGGTCTTGCGCAGCTCGACCGGCTGGGTAGGCGTTGAGCTCGGCCGCGCGACCGACGAAGTACGTCTTCGTCACCGGCGGCGTCGTCTCGGCGCTCGGGAAGGGGATCGTGGCCGCGTCGCTCGGCAGGCTCCTGAAGGCGCGCGGGCTGCAGGTGAGGGCGCAGAAGTTCGATCCCTACCTGAACGTCGACCCGGGGACGATGAGCCCCTTCCAGCACGGCGAGGTGTTCGTCACCGAGGACGGGGCGGAGACCGACCTCGACATCGGGCACTACGAGCGGTTCATCGACGAGAACCTCACCCGGGCCGCCAGCCATACGGCGGGCGCGATCTGGGACTCGGTCCTCCGCAAGGAGCGGAAGGGCGAGTTCCTCGGGGCGACCGTCCAGGTGATCCCCCACATCACGAACGAGATCAAGACGCGCATCCGCGCGAGCGCGGTCTCGACGCCGACCGACGTGGTGATCAGTGAGATCGGCGGCACTGTCGGCGACATCGAGTCGCTCCCGTTCCTGGAGGCGATTCGCCAGTTCAGGCGCGAGGTCGGCGCGGAGAACGTCCTCTACCTCCACGTGACGCTCGTGCCCTTCCTCGAGGCGGCGGGGGAGCTGAAGACGAAGCCGACGCAGCACTCCGTCAACGAGTTGCGGCGCATCGGTATCCACCCGGACATCGTCGTCTGCCGCTCACACGAGGAGCTCTCGACGGACATCCGCGAGAAGATCGGGCTGTTCGCGGACGTCGAGCAGGAGGCGGTGATCGCGAGCCCCGACGTCCCGGACGTCTACCTCGTCCCCTCGCGGCTCAAGGCCGAGGGTCTCGACCGGCTCGTCTGCGAGAAGCTCGGGCTGCCGCTCGGCGAGGCCGACCTCGGTGAGTGGCTCGACCTGACGGAACGGATCCAGCGAAGCGACACCGTGGTCGAGATCGCGCTCGTCGGAAAGTACGTCAAGCTTCAGGACGCCTACCTTTCGGTGCACGAGGCGCTCAAGCACGGAGGCGCGCATCAGGGCTGCAGGGTGCGCGTACGCTGGGTCGACGCCGAAGGCATGTCGTATGAGGAGGCGACGCGGCTGCTCGAGGCGGTCGACGGCATCATCGTCCCCGGCGGGTTCGGCTCACGCGGCTGGGAGGGGAAGATCCTCGCCTGCCGGGTCGCCCGTGAGCGGCAGATCCCCTACCTCGGCATCTGCCTCGGCATGCACGTCGTCGTGTCCGAGTACGCGCGCCACGTGCTCGGGCTCGAGGGTGCGAACTCGACGGAGATGGACCCGGAGACGCCTCATCCGGTCATCGACCTGTTGCCAGAGCAGAAGGAGATCGAGGATCTCGGCGGCACGATGCGGCTCGGCGCGCAGGCCGTCGAGCTCGTCGAGGGCACGCGCGCGATCGAGGCCTACGGCGAGCCGGTCGTGCACGAGCGCCATCGGCACCGTTACGAGGTCAACAACCACTACCGGCCCGCGCTGGTCGATGCGGGCCTCGTCGTCTCGGGGACCTTCCAGGGTGGCAGACTCGTGGAGATCGTCGAGCTGGCGGATCATCCCTGGTTCGTGGCCAGCCAGTTCCACCCGGAGTTCAAGTCGCGGCCGACGCGGCCGGCGCCGCTCTTCCGCGAGTTCGTCGGCGCCGCGCTCGAGCGTGCGCACGAGCGCAACGCGGTCGGCGTCGTCT
>DATDDZ010000063.1:0-14191 GCA_036523555.1 Gaiellaceae bacterium | reverse complement strand
CACTTCGATTCGTGTCGTCCCGACCTTGATCACGTCGCCGGGCGCGAGCCGCGTCGGGTGGCTGATGCGCTCGCCGTTCACCCAGGTTCCGTTCAGCGAGCCCAGGTCTTCGACCTCGAGCCCGGTTCCGTTCGGGCCGAGCACGGCGTGCGCGCGGGAGATCTCGGGATCGTCGATGAAGAGCCCGGCATCCTCGCCGCGTCCCACCGTCAGCGATCGCCCGATCTCGACCTCGCGCCCCCCTTCGGCACCGTCGAGGATCGCGACGAGAGCCGGTTCCACTACGCGACGACCTTGCCGATCCGGTGGTGCCAGAACCGCCACCAGCCGTAGAGCCCGGGGTGGTCGCTGCCTCCTTCCCGCGCGATCCCGAGGATGTCGGTGTGGGTCGACTGTCCGAACTTCTTGTGCGTCCAGACAATCACGGCGTCGTTCCCGGCGAAGTAGCAGAACCGCGATCCCCCGGGTTTCGGAGCCGCGCCGGGCGAGGCTGGATTGTGCAGCCACGTGCCCTCGCCGCCCCAGCTGAGCCCGTTGCAACGACCGCGGTTCCGCGGCGCGTGGTGTTGACGCCGTTGGGCTTCGTACGCCTGCTGCACCGCGGCGCCGCTCGCGAAGGTCGAGATCTCGAGACGATCGGGAGTGAAGCTCGTGGCGTCCTTCGGAGGCAAGCACACGGCGGTCTCGACGGCGCCGGGGTGTGGAGTCGCCTGGGTCTTGCAGGTCTGCCAGATCGGCGACGGCACGAGATCCTGCAAGGGGTGGGGCGCCCCGGCCGCCAGCGTCTGCGCCGGGGCCGCCGAGCTGTCGTTCCGGGTGAGGAAATACACCGTGACGCCCGACGCCGTCGCGGCCAGGGCGACGAGAAGGGCCATCGCGGCGAACTGCCGGAGCGGAGTCCAGCCACGGCCGCGCGAACGCGCGGGCTCGGCGGGCGGTGCGGCATCGGCCACGGGAGCCGGAGGGGGTGGAGGGTGCGCGTCTGCTGCAGGAGCCGGGTCCGGAGCCGCAGGGACGGGCGTCTGCGGTTCGGGTGCGGGCGTGCCGGACGGGGGAGTGACCGCAGCCGGAGCGACGGCAGCCGAGCGGATGGTCTCCACCGCCGCCGGGCGAGGTTCGCCGTCGACCCGCGGCGCCGTCCCGCTCGCGGCGTTGCGGGCGGCATGAGCGAGCGCGCCGCAGGACGGAAAGCGGTCTGCTCCCGCCTTCGCCATGGCGGTCGCGACCACCGCGTCGAATGCGTGCGGCAACTCGGGTCTCGCGCGCGTGACCGAGGGTGGGGGATCGACGAGATGCGCGTGGAGCACGGCATGCTCCGTTCCGTGCTCGAACGGGGGAGAGCCCGTCAGACACTCGTAGAGGACACAGCCCAGCGCGTAGACGTCGGTGCGCGCGTCGACGGGCCCGCCTTCGATCTGCTCGGGCGCCGCGTACTCGACCGTCCCGAGGAAGTGGCCGGTAGAGGTCAGGCCGCGCGCTGTCGTCTGCTTCGCCACGCCGAAGTCGGTGAGGTACGCGTGGTCGGTGCTCTCCTCGATCAGGATGTTGCCGGGCTTCACGTCCCTGTGCACGAGTGAGTACGCGTGCGCGGCGTCGAGCGCGCTGGCGAGCTGCTCGATCAGGAAGATCGTGCGGCCGACGCCGAGCAGGCCGCCGCGCTTGAGGATTTCCCTGAGGTCCGGCCCGCGGACGAACCGCATGGCGATGTAGAGCAGCCCGTCGGCTTCGCCGGCGTCGTAGATGGGAATGATGTTCGGGTGGTCGATCGACGCGGCGATGTGCGATTCGCGCACGAAGCGCTCGCGAAACTGCTCGTCCCACGCCAGCTCGGTCGTCAGAAGCTTCAGCGCGACCTTTCGGCCGAGGCGGATCTGCTCCGCGACGTAGACGACACTCATCCCGCCGCGGCCGAGCACCGATTCGATCCGGAACCCTGCCAGCTCGGTTCCAATGCGTGTGTGCGCAGTCATCTCCAGAGGCTCGCTCATTATCCGCCCCTGCGGTTCGAAATCTCAATTCCCCGCGACATCCCCGACCGACCCTCCATGCTGACAGGACGGTCTCGGTGCGACCGCTCTTCCAGCCTGGATAGGCTCCGGCCGGTGAGCAACGCCCTCGAACAGCTCAAGGACCGGCTCGCGACGATCAACGAGCTCGGGCGCATCGCCCGCGTGCTCGGCTGGGACCAGCAGACGATGATGCCTCCGGCCGGGGCGGGGCACAGGGCCGAGCAGATGGCTACGCTGTCCCGCGCGGTCCACGAGCACCTGATCGACCCGGAAACGGGACGCCTGCTCGACGAGCTCCGCCCGCTCGAGGACTCTCTCGACCCCGACTCCGATGACGCCGCCACGCTTCGTCTCGCGCGCCGGGACTACGAGAAGGCGGTGCGCGTCCCGACCGAGTTGCGGGCCGAGATGGCCCGGGCATCCAGCCAGGCCCGACCGGTCTGGGTGAAGGCGAAGACGGAGTCGAACTTCGAGCTCTTCCTGCCGGCGCTCGAGCGGAATGTCGAGCTCCGTCGGCAGTACGTCGATTGCTTCGAGGGGGTGGCCGAGCCCTACGACATCCTCCTCGACGACTTCGAGCCGTACGCGACCACCGCCGAGGTGACTCGGATCTTCGACGAGCTCAAGGCGGAGCTCGTGCCCCTGATCGCCGAGCTCCGCGACCGCGAGGTCGACGACTCGTTCCTGTACGGGAGCTTCCCCGTCGACGCCCAGGAGCGGGTAGCGAAAGAGGTTGTGACCCTGTTCGGCTACAGGCCCGGCACCTGGCGCCTCGACCCCACGGAGCATCCGTTCGCGTCCGGAGGCGGCGTCGACGACATCCGCATCACGACCAACTACGACCCCGAGACGCCCAAGTCGTTCTTCTCGACGATGCACGAGTACGGCCACGGGCTCTACTCCCACCAGCAGCCGCGCGAGCTTCAGCGGCTGCCGATCGGGAGCTCCGGCTCGCTGGGCATCCACGAGTCGCAGAGCCGCCTCTGGGAGAACCTCGTCGGGCGCAGCCCGGAGTTCTGGCGCTTCTTCTATCCGCGCATGCAGCAGACGTTCCCGGCGCAGTTGGGCAACGTCTCGCTGGACGACTTCCTGGCGGCGATCAACCGGGTGCAGCCGTCGCTGATCAGGATCAAGGCCGACGAGGTCACGTACGGGATGCACATCATCCTGCGCTTCGAGCTCGAGCAGGACATCATCAACGGCCGCGTCGAGCTACGGGACCTGCCGGCGATCTGGAACGAGCGGATGCACGAGTACCTCGGCATCGAGGTCCCGGATGACAGGCAGGGCGTCCTCCAGGACACCCACTGGGCGTCCGGCCTGCTCGGCTATTTCCCGACCTATCTCCTCGGAACGGTGATGTCCGTGCAGATCTGGGAGAGCGTCCTCGCGGACGTTCCGGATCTTCAGGATCAGATCGAGCGCGGCGAGTTCGGGGCGCTCCGCGACTGGCTCGGGGAGCACATACACCGGCTCGGTAAGAAGTACACGCCGCAGGAGACTCTGCGCCGAGCGACGGGGTCGACCATCGACTCCGCGCCCTATCTCGCGTACCTGCAGGCCAAGTACGGCGCCGGCGTCGCGGCGTAGGGTCAGTCGCCGGCCCACGCGGCGACGAGTCGCTCGCGCGTTTCGTGGAGGTGCTCGGGCAGCACCTTCGTGTCGGCGAGCACGGGCATGAAGTTCGTGTCGCCGCCCCAACGCGGCACGACGTGGAGATGCACGTGGTCGACGACGCCCGCGCCCGCGACCCGCCCGAGATTCCAGCCGACGTTGTAGCCGTGCGGCTCGTACGTCGTGGCAAGGGCTTCCATGCCGGCCGACGCGAGCGCGTGCAGCTCGAGGACCTCCGGCTCCTCGAGCTGGGAGAAGTCGCCGATGTGCCGAGCCGGCGCCGCCATGAAGTGGCCGGACGAGTACGGGTATCTGTTCAGGAGCGCGAACGCGTGCTCGCTGCGGTGGAGCACGAGCTTCTCGGCGTCGTCACCGGCGGCCGCCGCGCAGAAGACGCAGCCGGTCCCGTCGTCGGCCGACTTGATGTACTCCAGGCGCCACGGCGCCCACAGTTGCTTCACGCGGGCGAGTCTAGATGCCCGTCAGCGTTCTCGACCCGAAGCCCGTTCTCCGCGTCGCGGACGCGAGCCATGGCGAGGAACATCAACGAAGCGACCATCCCCAGCATCAGGAGGAGGGAGGAGGTCAGGAGGATCGCTTGGAGGGTCAGCATGTCGTCGGTCGAGTGATCGACCCACGACTTCTCCCGGGCGGTGCTGACTCCTCCTTGCTCTAGGGCGTGGCCGTGACGGCGACGAACCTGCCGGCGCCGCCGGCCGTGAGCTTCGCCGTCACCGTCCGTTGGCCGCAGACGAGGGCGCCCGAGAGCCTTGGCGACAGACGCTTGATCTCCGGCGGCCCGCTCAGGCGGACGGTCGAGCCCGGGGGCCCGTGCAGCTCGACCGCGAACACCCCGTCGAGCGGCGTGCGGAAGGTGACCGTCTTACGCTGCCCGCGGCGGCTGAAGCGACCGCTGAAGCTCTTGAGCGCGTCCTCCTTCCACGGGTTGAGCACGTCCTGCTCGATCGCCGCCATCGACTGGGCGTCGGGAGCGAACATGGGGTCGTACGCCCATGGCGTCTCCGGCACCCCGAGCTTGACCTCGTTCAGATGGAGGTACGACTCGGCGAAGGCCTCGCCCGGGTTCTGACGGTAGTGGCCGCCCTCGTCGCCGGGAAAGGCGCTGCCGGCGGCCTCCTTCGCGCAGATCCCCTCGTACGTGGCCCAGCGCTTCGTCCCGTAGGCGACCGAGGGCCAAGGCTGGTTGACGCGGTTGTTCGCAATGTGGTGGCCGTATTCGTGCGTCACAACCTCCTCGACGGTGCTCCACTGCGTGTCCTCGCCGATGGTGATGATGTCGCCCGTTGCGGAGAAGTAGCACCCGTCCGCCTCTGCGCTGCGACAGAGCGTGCCGACCTCGGCTGGCGGGGCGAGGTAGATCTTGACGCTCGAGATCTCCGGTCCGTGCACGAGGCTGTCGAGGTAGTCGGCCGCGGCTTGATTGACGCTCTGGTCGACCGTGTAGGCGGGGGACGAGTAGATCGTCACGCGCGCGCCGCTCTTCGCTGTGTACGTGCCGCCCCAGGCGCCCGGCTGGGCGGCGAGCCGGCGAAAGACCCTGCCCGTGATGACGCGCGCGCGGACCGGACGCAGGCCCGCTCGGAGGCCGGCGGCGCTGAGTCGCTTCTCCACCGGCCGGTCGGCGGCAGGCGAGGCATTGCCGGCCGCGAGCGCGGCGGCGACGACGGCAACGAGCAGCGTGAGACCACTGCGCCCGAGGCGTGCGGACATGCCCTTCTCCTCGGCTCCCGGCGACCGCGCTCGATCGCCCGAACGGGGGACTAGAGCCAGCGCTTGTACCGGAAGAACGCGATCATCGACAGGATCACGCCGACCATGAGGCCGACGATCGCCCAGAATGCGGCGTGCGTGTGCTCACCTGGGAAGAGCACGTTCATGCCGAAGATGCCCGAGATCAGCGTGAGGGGGAGGAGGATGACCGAGAAGACGGTGAGGATCCGCAGCACGTCGTTCTGTCGATGCGAGATCACCGACTCGTTCGTGCTCTCGAGTGCCTCGACGACCTCCTTGTAGTTGTCGAGCAGGTCCCAGATTCGCTCGGAGGCGTCGACCAGGTCGTCGAAGTAGAGCTCGAGGTTCTCAGGGAGGAAGCGCTCGATCCGCCGTTCGAGCAGCCGCAGCGCCGGACGCTGCGGCTTGATGATCTTGCGGTACGAGATGATCTCCTGCTTCGCCTTGGAGATGTCGGTGACGATCTCCTCCGATCGGCGGTCCTCGATGTCGTCCTCGATCGAGTCGAGCTTGTAGGCGATCTTGTCGAGGATCGGGAAGCAGTAGTCGAAGAGGTCGTCCAGGACCTCGTAGAGCAGGCGCCCCGATCCCTTCTCGAAGAGCTGGTCGCGGAACTGCTCGTCCTCGGACACGCGCCGGAAGAGCCGCGTGACCGGCAGCAGCTCGACGTTCGGAATCGTGACGAGGTAGTCGGGGCCGGGGAAGAAGTCGATCTCGCCCGCGTTCAGCCGCTGCACGTTCTTGTCGTATGCCGGAAAGTGCAGCACGCCGAAGAGGTATCCCTCGTCGGCGTAGTCGTCGATCTTGGGGCGCTGGCGCTTCGAGAGGACGTCCTCGACGTCGAGGGGGTGCCAGTCGAAGCGCTCCCGCAGAGTCGTGACCGTCTCGGGATCGGCCGGTGCGTCGAGGTGAATCCAGGTGAGCCCGTTGGCGCTGAGCTCAGCGACGCGCGGTTCCGGGCGCGGGACGACCGCCTCCGCGAATCCGCGAGGCCTCGTCCGCCGGATGCGGGGCAGGCTTGGCATCGGTACTCAGGGGCTCTTCGGTCGTTGGCGCCATGTTCGGCATGGTACCCCCGACGCCTGCGAGGGACTCGACGTGCGGGGTGCGACGCACCGACTCGGGCAGCAGCCGCTCGAGCCCCAGCGCCCAGCCCGCGGCGATCACGCTCACGCCCGCCATCACCGGCCAGAGCGCGAACGGGTCGTGCTGGAGCAGGAACCCGCCTGCGGCCGGCCCGACGATCCACCCGATCTGCCAGGACTGGCTCGACAGGGCCATGTAGCGGCCCATGAGGCCGGGTGCGGCGAGGTCGGCGGCGATCGGCCCGGCGATGGCGCCGTGGAGGCATTCGCCGACCGCGAAGACCGCTGTGACGGCCCCCATCGCAGCGGTCGCCACTGCTGCGTCGAGCCAGTACCCGGCCGCGCCGAAGCCGAGCAGGGCGGCGGCCCACAGGAGCGCCATCGCCGCGAGAACGCGCATTCGCCGCCGTCCCTCGACGAGCCTTGCGAGCGGCAGCTGGGCGATCACGATCACGAGGGAGTTGACGAACCAGAGGATGCCGATGCCCGTCTCGCTCACCCCGGCCTCGTTCTTCGCGAATGCCGGCATCAGCTCTACGACGACGGACATCCCGGCCGCGATCAGCAGTGTGTTCAGCAGCACGTAGCTCATGAAGGCGCGGTCCCGGATGACCTGTCGGTAGCTGCCGACGTCCCGGCCCTGGCGTGCCGGCGCAGGCGAGAGCCGGAACAGCACGACCGCGTAGGCAACGAACGTGCACGCATCGGCGAGGAAGAGCACCGTGAAGGACCGGGGGTGCGACGACGATGCGATCAGCCCGCCGACGAGCCCGCCGAACGCGACGCCGAGGTTCATCGTCACGCGCTGCAGGGCGAACGCCGCGTGCCGGCGGTTCGCCGGGCTCAGACCGGTGAGCAGGCTCGACTGGCTCGGCCAGAACGCGCCGCTCCCGAAGCCCAGCAGGCCGTTGAGGAGGAAGGCCTGCCAGGCGACATGGATCAGCGGGAAGAAGGCCATCGCGGATGCCTGCACGAGCAGCGCGCTGCCCAGGACGACGCGCGGGCCGATGCGATCGGCGAGCGCGCCCGCGACGAACCCCGAGACGAGCGCCGTCGCCGAGCCCGCAGCGGCGACCAGGCCCGCAACGCCGAGGGAGATCCCCCGGACGTTGTGGAGGTAGATGATCACGAACGGGATCACGATCCCGTTGCCGAACGAGTTCGCGAGCCCGCCTCCCTGGAGAATCCAGACGTCTCGCGGCAGCCGCGGGTTCAGGCTGCGTAGGTAGGCCCGCACCGCGGGAGCGTAACGGGTGAGACGTCGCGCTTAGGCTGCCGCGGCGGCCGCGCGCGCGGCGACGGGCACCGAGCCGATCACGAGTACGCGGCAGCGGGCATGTCTCAGCACGTGCTCGACTGTGCTCCCGAAGACCCGGGGTCCCTTACTGCTCGTCCTTCTTCGCGGTGCGCCGATCACGATCAGCTCCGCTGCGGTGTCTTCGCTTTCGGCGAGGATCGCGGCGGCGGGATCGCGGCCGCGGACGACGCGCGGATGGATGTCGACGCCGTACGAGTCGGCGACCGCGCCGGCACGCTCCAGGAGCCTGTGCGCCGCCTGTTCCTCCGACTCCATGTGCGCGTCGAGCGGCAGCAGCGGCGGGACCGTGACGACAGCGACTGCCGTGATGGCGGCGCCGTGCTCTCCAGCAAGGCGGGAGGCGACGTCCATCGCCTGTTCCGACTCCGGATTGTCTTGCACTGGCACGAGAATCCTTCGGTAGCCGAGGCCGCGGGCCATGGGACCGACGGTAGATCCGCGGGACTTGAGGGAAGCTTAAGACGCTGCCCGCAGTCTCGATAACTTCCTAAGCCATCGCTTCCGCAGGATCGACCAGCCGGTAGCCGACGCCGGGCTGGTTCAGCAGGTACCGCGGCCGAGCAGGATCGGGCTCGATCTTGCGGCGGAGGTGCGACACGTGCACGTGGAGGTAGCTCGATTCCTCCTGGAACGCAGGCCCCCAGACCTCCCGCAACAAGGCAGGGTGAGTCAGGAGCTTTCCCTCGTTGACGGCGAGCACCCTGAGCAGGTCGTACTCGATCGGCGTCAACGAGACCGGCTCGTCGCCGACGGTGACCGCGCGCTTCTCCAGGTCGATTCGCAGCTCTCCGATCCTGATCACCCGCTCGGTCGGGTGCGACACGCGGCGCAGGACGGCCCGGAGCCGGGCGAGCAGCTCCTCTCCGCTGAACGGCTTCGTCACGTAGTCGTCGGCGCCCGCGTCGAGCGCATCGATCTTCTCGCGCTCCTCACCGACCGCGGAGAGGACAACGATCGGTCCTCCGTACCACGTCCTGAGCTCGCGGCAGACGTCGGTGCCGCGGCCGTCGGACAGGAGGACATCGAGGATGACCGCGGCCGGGGGGCGCATCCCCGCTTTCATCAGGGCGTCCTCGGCTGTGGCTGCTGTATCGACGGCATACCCAGCAGCGCGAAGCTTGATCTGGACGGCCCGCAGGATCTGGGGCTCGTCGTCGACGACGAGGACGCGGGCGTTGCTCATCGGCCCGCCTCGACCGGAAAGCGCGCGGTGGGCAGCGCGAGGGCGAACGTGGTCGCACGCCCCGGCTCGCACTCGAGCCAGAGACGGCCGCCGTTGAGGTGGACGAAGCCGCGTGCAATCGCCAGTCCGAGGCCGGAGCCCCGCCCGCCCTCGGCATTCGCTCCGCGGGCGAACGGCTCGAAGATGCGCTCCCGCTCGCTCTCCGGGATCCCCGGGCCGTGGTCGACGATCCGAACGACCACCTCGTCGCCCGCCGCCTCGGCGTGCAGCTCGACCCGGTCGGTCTGAGACGAGAACTTCAGCGCATTCTCGAGCAGATTCACGAGGGCCGTTTCGAGCTGTGCTGCGTCGACGCGGACCGGCGGCGAATCCGCCGGCAGCACCGCGTCGATGCGTCCGTTCTCGGGACCCAGCGCCTCGAGTGCGCGGGCGATCAGCCCGTCAACGGTCCAGAGCTCGCGCGCGGGCCTCGCCGCCCCGCCTTCGAGCTTCGAGAGGTCGAGCATGTTCGACACGAAACGGTTGAGGCGCCGGATCTGGAACCGGATCGCCGACTGGAGCTCTGCGCGCTCGTCCGGCGACAGGGCGCCGTCCGAGCTCTCGAGCACGTCGCTCGCCGTCATGATCGCCGTGATCGGGGATCGGATGTCGTGGCTCACCGAGCGCAGGACGGCTGTCTTCACCGCATCGCTGCGACGCAACGCATCCGCTTCGCTCGCCGTGCGGGCGAGGAGCTCGGCCTCGGCGGCCCGCCGCCGGGCGCGCGCCGCGAGCTCGCTGACGCTCACCGCGGTGACGAGATAGACGGCGAGGGCGACCCAGTTCTCGGAGTCCGAGAGGCTGAGCGTGTGGGTCGGCGGCAGAAAGAAGAAGTTGAACGCGAGCATGCTGACGATCGAGACGGCGACGGCGTAGGGGAGGCCCCAGAGCACCGCGACCGGGAGCACGGCGAAGAGGTAGAGGACGCCGAGGCTGAGCACGGGAGCGATCGGACGGAGCGCAAACACCGCCCCGGTCACGAGCGCGACCGCGGCAAGGCTGAGGACAGCTGCTCTCACGCGCATCGAGTCTCTTCCGGCAAGGGTACGCCTGCGCGTCCGGGCCCCGGGCGCCGGCGTCTTGAGAACTCCTAGAGATTCGCTCGGGGCGCGCTCGGCGGGCGTGCGGCTCGCTAGCTTCACGGCTGAAGGACCGCAGCAAGACGATGACCGATACGACCGAACGGGAGGGGCCCGAGGCGGTCCCGGCGCAGCGGCGCGAGCGCCTCGACTCTCTGAAGCGGGTCGTCGTCGGTCGGCCGCGCGCGAGCAGCGAGCTCCACGAGACGCTGCTCTCGAAGACGCTCGCGCTTCCGATCTTCGCCTCCGACCCGCTCTCGTCCGTGGCGTACGCGACGGAGGCGGCGCTCGCGGTCCTGATCGCCGCGTCCGCCGGCGCGGGCCACCTGGTGCTGCCGGTCTCGGTCGCGATCGCGGCGGTGCTCGGCATCGTCGTCCTCTCCTACACGCAGACGGTCAACGCCTACGAGACGAGCGGCGGTGCGTACGTCGTCGCACGGGAGAATCTCGGCACCCTCCCGAGTCTCGTGGCGGCGGCGGCGCTGCTCGTCGACTACATACTCACCGTCGCCGTCTCGGTCACCGCCGGCGTGCTCGCACTCACGTCGGCGGCGCCGTCGCTCGCATCGCATCGGGTCGGCCTGTCGCTCGTGTTCGTCGTCCTGCTGACGCTGGTGAACCTCCGGGGGGTGCGCGAGTCGGGAATCCTGTTTGCGATTCCCACCTACGCCTTCGTGGTCGTCATGTTCACGATGATCGGCACCGGTGTCGGAAAGTGCGCAGCCGGAGCTTGCCCGGAGGCGCACGTCACGCATCCGATCGCCGCCGGCGCGGGAACGGTCGGCGCGCTCGTCGTGCTGCGCGCCTTTTCGTCGGGCGCCGCAGCGCTCACCGGCGTCGAGGCGATCTCGAACGGTGTCGGCGCGTTCCGTCGACCGCAGGGGCGGAACGCAGCGAAGACGTTGCTGATCATGGGCGGGATTGCGATCTCGCTCTTCGTCGGCGTCTCGTATCTCGCAGTGCACATGCACGCGCGTCCGAGCCAGACGGTGTCGGTGATCTCCGAGATCGCGCGCGGCACTTTCCCGGCCGGATCGGCGACGTCGTTCCTCTACTTCGCCGTTCAGGGCCTGACGTTCGCGATCCTCGTCCTTGCGGCCAACACGTCATATCAGGGCTTCCCCCGGCTCGGCGCTGTGCTCGCGCGCGACCGGTACTTCCCCCGGCAGTTCATCAACCTCGGCGACCGGCTCGTCCACTCGAACGGGATCATCGTCCTCTCGGGCCTCGCGGCGTTCCTGATCTGGATCTTCAAGGCGAACGTGCTCGCGCTCATCCACCTGTACGTGATCGGCGTCTTCACGGCCTTCACGCTCTCTCAGGCCGGCATGGTCCGCTACTGGCTCCGGCGACGCGACCCCGGCTGGCGGCATGCCGCGATCCTCAACGGCGCAGGCGGCCTGGCGACCTTCGTCGTCGCGATTCTCGTGATCCAGACGAAGTTCCTGGCCGGGGCATGGGCCGTGACGGTCGCGATTCCCGTGCTCGTGACGAGCTTCTACGGCGTCCGCCGCCACTACCGCAAGGTGGAGCGTCGTCTGCGCGCAGGCGCGGCTGCGGTCTCGGCCGCGCCGTCGGCGACCAACGAGCTCGTCCTCTACGTGGAGTCGGCGGACGCCGCGCTTCGTGAGGCGCTGTTCTACGCCCGGCAAGTCGCCGGCGACCGCTTCCGCGCGATTCACGTGCGGGGGCCACACAGCGACCCCGGCCTGCGGCCCCGCTTCCGGGAGCTGACCGACTTGCGGCCCGATCTCGAAGTGCTCGAGCCGGAGGGAGGCCGGGTCGACGCGGTGATCGACTACCTCTGGGCGCTGCCGCGGGGAGAGTCCAACTTCGTCACCGTCGTGATTCCCGAGCTGTTCCGGCGGAGCTCCATGGTTGCGGCGGTCGCGCGGCGCACCGAGTTCGCGCTCAAGCTCCGTCTCCTCAGAGAGCCTGGAGTCGTGGTGACCGATGTTCCCGTCCTGGCCGGGAACGGCGTGCCTCGGGCGCCTCGCAAGATCGTCTGCCGGATTCTGGTGTCGGGCGCGCACGCCGCGTCGCTACGCGCCGTCAACTACGCCCGCACCCTCGACCTCCCCGACACGCGGGCGCTCTTCTTCGCATTCGACTCTGAGGAGGCGGACTGTCTCCGCACCCAGTGGCCCGAGCTGCACGCTCGGCTTCCGCTCGCGATCGAGCAAGCGCCGTTCAGGGACCTCGCCGACCCGCTGCTCCGTCACCTGCGAGCGATCACAGCAGAGCCGAACGCCGTCGCGGTCGTGATCATGCCCGAGCTCATCTTCAGCGGGCCCCAGCGGTTCCTGCACAACCAGCGCGCCCTCTACATCAAGCGGCTGCTGCTCTTCGAGCCACGAGTGATCCTCACGAGCGTCCCGTATCGCCTCGGCTGATCTCTGGGTGGCGTTACAGACGCTCGGGGGTGGCGGCCACTCATCCGGTGGCTGAGCTTCGCGACGCGTGACGCACGGCGACTAGACTCGCGCTGTGCCCGAAGCGCCGCTCGAGGACTCCGGCTCAGGGCTTGCGCCGGCAGGCGACGGCTGGTTCGTCGTGAGCGTGCGGGACGCCGCGTGGTTGACGTCGGAGAACGGCAGCAAGCGTCCGTCCGGCTCGGAGTGCTCCTTCGAGAGCCGGAAGGCCGTGTTCCCGCAACTCGGCATCAGACTTCACGTCCTCGAGCCGGGCGAGCCGAACGGCCTCTACCACTCGGAGTCGGAGCAGGAGGCGTTCCTCGTCCTGTCGGGGGAGTGCAGGCTGCTCGTGGAGGGTGAGGAGCGGCTCCTCCGGCCCTGGGACTTCTTCCACAGCCCCGCCGGGACCGAGCACATCTTCGTAGGCGCCGGTGACGGGCCGTGCGTGATCCTGATGGCCGGCACTCGGGGGGAGAACTGGCAAGTTCTCTATCCCGTGTCGGAGCTTGCGGCGCGTTTCGGCGCGAGCGCGGACGAGGAGACGTCTGACCCGGACGTGGCCTACGCCGGGTTCGAGCCGTCGAGGCGAGAGCGGCCGTCGTACTGGGACCGGCTCCCCTGGGTCTAGGGCCACGGGCCCTCGACTGTAGAGCGCGATCGATCGGACGCCGCTGCAGATCTTTCTCGAGACCGACCGGCTGATGTTGCGGCGGTTCACGCACGACGACGTCGACAACCTTGTCGAACTCGACGGCGATCCTGACGTGATGCGATTCATCAACGGCGGCCGGTCGACGCCGCGCGACGAGATCGAGGGCGACGTCCTGCCCGCGTTTCTCGACTACTACGAGCGCTTCGCCGGGTATGGCTTCTGGGCCGCGATCGAGAAGTCGACGGAGCGATTTGTGGGTTGGTTCCACTTCGGCCGGAGCAAGGCGCTCCTTCCGATGAGGTCGAGCTCGGTTATCGGCTGCGCAAGTCGGCCTGGGGGAAGGGCTACGCGACCGAAGGCTCGCGCGCGCTGATCGAAAAAAGGCTTCGCCGACCTGGGTGTCGGACGGGTGTTTGCCTCCACCATGGTCGTGAACATCGGGTCGCGGCGCGTGATGGAGAAGGCGGGCCTGAAATTCGTGCGGGAGAGCTAGCCCCGAAGCTCGGCCTGCGCGACCTTCAGGAGCCGCGCGAGCCGCATCGGCAGAGTCGTGGCGCGGGGGATACGCGCGGTCGATCGGCGGGCGAGCCGCCGTTCGTCTCGGACGCGCAGCTCGTCGAGGATCATCCGGCGGCGGGTCTCGAACTGGGTGACGGGGGGATACATCGTTCGCTCCTCTCGGTCGCGTCGTGATCGTGCTTCGACGCTAACGCCGTACGAGGGCGGGAGAAATAGGCGCTCGGGCGGGTCTTGTGTTGGCGGGACTACCGTGCAACCGGCGGTTCGGCTGGGGTTGACTCGTCACCGTGGGCGGCAGCGAGGCTCGCCGCGAGCTGCGAGCGCGAGCGGATGCCGAGCTTCCGGTAGATCTTCGACAGGTTCCATTGCACCGTCTTCGGGCTGATGAAGAGGGCATCGGCGACCTCTCGATAGGTACCGCCGGACGCGACGAGCTCCGCGACACGCTGCTCGGTCGGCGTAAGGGCGTCGGCAGCGAGCGCGCGCCCTCCGATCCGCGCCAGCTCGGCGCGGGCACGCTCGGCCCA
>DATDDZ010000062.1:0-4316 GCA_036523555.1 Gaiellaceae bacterium | reverse complement strand
ACGCTCGCCTACCAGGTCGAGCGCTACACGCCGCGGCAGCGACGGCGGCTCGAGGTGAAGCCGGGCATCACGGGCTGGGCGCAGATTCACGGCCGGGCCAGGCTCCCGTGGGACGATCGCATCGAGCTCGACGTCTGGTATGTCGAGCACCGCTCGCCGTGGCTCGACCTGAAGATCCTCGCGCGGACGCCGCTCGCGCTGTTCGCCGGCACGTACAAGGGCGAGACCGGAGGCTGGCGAGCGTGATCCCGTTCTTCGACGGCGCGCACGTGCGCGAGGCGGTCTCCCCCGAGCGCGCCGTCGACGCGGTCCGCGACGCCTTCGTCGCCTACGCGCGCGGCGAGTGGACGATGCCGCCCAAGGTCTATGTTCCCGCCTATCCGGCGGGCGACTTCCGCGCAATGCCGGCGCTCGGCGCGGGCCACGCGCTCCTGAAATGGGTGACGTCGTTCCCCGGGAACCCCACGCAAGGGCTCCCGACCGTCACCGGGCTCGTCCTCCTGTCTGATGCATCGACCGGGATGCCGGTCGCGGTGCTCGACGCGGGCGCCGTGACCGCCTTGCGGACGGGCGCGGCGGCCGTGCTCGCCGCAGAGACGCTCGGGCGTCGCGACGCGGAGACCGCGGCCGTGATCGGGGCCGGTGTCAACGGCGAGGCCGCCGCCCGGACGTTTGTCGCCCGCGGCCGACCCGTGCGCCTGTGGGACGTCGACCGCGCCCGGGCCGAGTCGGTCGCCGAGCGCATCGGAGCTTCGGTGGCCGAGGCCCGCGACGATGCGCTCGGCGCGGATCTCCTCGTCACCGTTACGCCGGGACGCGAGGTCGTCCTCGGCGAGGGCTCGCTGCGACCGGGGCAGCACGCGAGCCTGATGGGAGCGGACGGGCCCGGCAAGGCGGAGATCGCGGTGGAGGAGCTGGCCCGCGTGCGCGTCTTCTGCGACGACTGGGAGCAGGCGAGCCACAACGGCGACCTCGTGCACGCGGTGGATGCCGGGTTGCTCGAGCGGGGCGGCGTCACGCAACTCGGCGACGTCCTCGCGGGAACGGCGGAGGGACGCCGCTCGGACGACGAGATCACCGTCTTCGACTCGACGGGCCTCGCGATTCAGGATCTCGCCATCGCGCTCGCCGCGATGGACCGTGCCGGCGATCTCGACCTAGCTCGGATCGAGCTCTAGCAGCCGGGAGGGCGCGAACAGCTCGAGCAGCGGGTCGTCGCCCCCGAGAATCGACGCGGAGACGAGCTCGCCGCACATGAGCCCGAGCACGTTGCCGTGACCCGAGTAGCCGGCGGAGACCCAGACGCCGCCGCGTCCAGGCACTCGGCCCACGAGCGGCAGCAGGTCCTGCGTCAACCCGAAGATCCCGGCCCAGCGATGCGTGACCTTCGGCGGAGTGAAGTCAAGCTTGTCGCATCGCCCGGTCGATGAGAACATGTGTTCGCAATGGGCGAGGGAACGATTCTCCACGCCGACCTCGACGCCTTCTTCGCGTCGGTCGAGCAGCGAGACGATCCGAGGCTTCGCCGGCGCCCGGTGATCGTCGGCGGCGGCGTCGTGCTCGCCGCGAGCTACGAGGCCAAGGCGTTCGGCGTCCGCACCGCCATGGGAGGAAGGCAGGCTCGGCGGCTTTGCCCAGATGCCGTGGTGGTTCCGCCTCGCATGTCGGCGTACGCCGAGGCGAGCAAGGCGGTCTTCCGGGTGTTCGAGGACACGACGCCGCTCGTCGAGGGGCTGTCGATCGACGAGGCGTTCCTCGACGTCCGGGGGATGCTGCGCCTTTCGGGCACCCCCGCCGAGATCGCGGCCCGGCTGCGGCGGAGAGTGCGGCGGGAGGTCGGCCTACCGATCACCGTCGGCGTCGCTCGGACGAAGTTCCTCGCCAAGGTGGCGAGCGGCGTCGCCAAGCCCGACGGGCTGCTCGTCGTGCCGCCTGAGTCGGAGCTCGACTTCCTCCATCCGCTCGAGGTGGAGCGGCTCTGGGGCGTCGGCACGGTCACGGCCGCCAAACTTCATGCGCGGGGCATCACGACTGTCGGCCAGGTGGCGAGGCTCGCCGAGGGCTCGCTGGTGTCGCTGCTCGGCCGCGCGTCGGGCCGCCAGCTCCACGCTCTCTCCCACAACCGCGACCTCCGCCGGGTCCGGGTCGGCAGACGGCGCGGCTCGATCGGGTCGCAGCGCGCGCTCGGCCGCAGACCCAGGTCGCTCGCCGACGTCGACACGATCGTCGTGGGTCTCGTCGATCGGGTCACCCGCCGGATGCGTGCGGCGCGGCGCATCGGTCGCACAGTCGTGCTCCGTCTCCGCTTCGACGACTTCTCGCGCGCGACTCGCTCCCACACGCTCCCGTACCCCACCGCTCAGACCGGGGTGATACTCGCGACGGCGAGAGGTTTGCTCGCGGCCAGCGTGCCGACGATCGAGCGCCAGGGCCTGACGCTTGTCGGAATCGCCGTCGCGAACCTCGAGGACGGCCGGACCACCCAGCTCATGCTCCCCTTCGATCCGCACAGCAGCGAGGCGCTGGACGCCGCCGTGGACGAGGTGCGTGACCGCTTCGGGACTGCCGCGATCACACGAGCAGTTCTGCTCGGGCGTGATCCGGGGCTGACCATGCCCTTGCTGCCCGACTAACTCAACAGCGCTGCGCACGGTACAAACCGTCGCCTTCCGCGACTGCTCCGCTGAGCTCGAGCTCTGCGAGCGCGGCGAGGATCTCGCTCGGGGAAAGCCCGCTCGCCCGCACGAGTTCGTCGACGGTCGCCGGCAGGAGCTCGAGCAGCGGATGCCTCCCGCTCGTCTCCTCTGACCGCTCGATCCCGAGCGACTCGAACACGTCCGCCGCGGATGTGAGCGGCGTCGCTCCAAGCCGGAGCAACGCGTTGGTTCCGGCGGACAGGGATGACGTGATCTCGCCCGGGACGGCGAACACCTCTCTCCCCTCCTCCAGCGCGAAGTCGGCCGTGATCAGCGCGCCGCTGCGCTCACGCGCCTCCACCACGATCGTCGCCCCGCACAACCCGGCGATGACGCGGTTGCGAGCCGGGAAGCGCCATGGAGCCGGCTCCACGCCAGGCTCGTACTCGGACACGATCAGCGAGCGCCCGCAGATCTCGCGCGCAAGCTGGGAGTGCGCGGCCGGATAGTCGCGATCGATCCCGCAGCCGAGCACCGCAACCGTATGACCGTTTGCTGCGAGTGCGCCCCGGTGGGCCTCACCGTCGATCCCGCGCGCGAGGCCGCTGACGACCACCACTCCGGCGGCCGCGAGCTCCCGCCCGAGCATCCGCGCCACCTGAGCACCGTAGGGCGAACAGGCCCGGGCGCCGACGATGGCTACCGCGGTCGACGACAGCAACGCCGGCTCCCCCTCTCCGCGCAGGTACAGCCTCGCGGGCGGGTCGTGGATTGCACGCAGAAGCGGTGGTAGCTCGCGCACGCGCAGGAACGTCATGCGCCCAGGCCCGGCGGTGCGCGATAGGCAAGTGCCTCCGCGACGTGCTCCGGCAGCACCGTCTCCGACTCGGCGAGCGCGGCGATCGTCCGCGCCACCGACGCCACCTTCGCGCGACCACGACCCGACAGATGAAGCCGCTCCACGGCCCGCGTCAACAACTCGTCCGCGGCCGGCGCACGCCGTGGCAACGACCCGGCGAGCCGTGCCCGGGCACCGACCACGCGAGAGCGCACGACCTCGGAGCCCTCCCCAGCCGCGCCCTGAAGATCTACGCCCCGCGGCCGAGGGACCGTCACGACGAGATCGAACCGGTCCAGCAACGCGCGAGAGAGACGATCCCGGTAACTCGCCAGCCGCTGCGCCGAGCACGTGCACTGCGCGCCGGGATCCCCACGAGCGCCGCACGGACAGAGGTTCATCGTTCCGACCAGCTGGAACCGCGCGGGGAACCGGATGCTGCCCGCGGCGCGGGCGACGAGAACCTCGCCGTCCTCGAGCGGCTGCCGCAGCGCCTCCAAGGCGGGACGCTGGAACTCCGCCAACTCGTCAAGGAGGAGCACTCCACGGTGGGCAAGCGTCGCCTCTCCCGGCCTGAGGCGCGGGCCGCCCCCGACGATCGCGGCCGTCGAAGCGCTGTGGTGAGGCGCGCGGAACGGCGGCTCGGCGACGAGCGGATGTTCGGGGTCGACGAGTCCCGCGACCGAATGGATGCGAGTGACCTCGAGGGCCTGCTCCTCCTCGAGCGGCGGGAGAATGCCCGGAAGCCTTCGGGCCAGCATCGTCTTGCCGATACCGGGCGGACCGCCGAAGAGGAGATGGTGCCGCCCCGCTGCTGCGAGCTCCAGTGCGCGCCGTGCCCG
>DATDDZ010000061.1:0-2146 GCA_036523555.1 Gaiellaceae bacterium | reverse complement strand
ATCCGAACCGCCTTCCGCTCGCCGCCCACGAGCGAGTCCGGGATCTCCTCACGCAAGGCTCGCGCCTCCTCGATCTCGGCGCAGCACAGCACCCTCCGATAGCCGGAGGCGAGCGCCTGGGCGATGGTCGACGTCGCCCGTAGGACGTCGACGACGATGCCGACCTCCGCAGGACCGGTCGTGTCGGAGGTGAAAGCAACGTCGACGCGCATCGGCCCACTACGCTACTTCGGACATGACAGACACCGTTGAGAGGACCTGCTACCGGCACCCGGATCGTGTCACCGGGCTGTCGTGCTCCGAGTGCGGACGGCCCATCTGCACCGAGTGCATGACGATGGCGCCGGTCGGGATCCGCTGCCCGGAGCACTCCGGTCGGCCGCAGGGAGTTCAACGCGTCACCACCGGTGTTCGCCGTGCGAGCTTCGAGGGCGTCGGCGCGCGGGTGACGCGCCTCCTGATCGGCCTGAACGTCGCCGTCTACATCGCGGAGCTCTTGCAGGGAAGCGGCGTCAACGCGAACCACGGCTCGATCTACCAGAACGGTGCGTTGATCGCCAATGGTGCCAAGATCGACAACACGCTCCTCGGTGTGCGGAAGGGCTTCCCCATCCCGGACTCCGTCGCCGCCGGAGTCGCCCACGGCGACTGGTGGCGGCTGATCACCGCCGCCTTCCTCCACTAC
Source organism: Gaiellaceae bacterium (assembly GCA_036523555.1). GTDB lineage: Bacteria > Actinomycetota > Thermoleophilia > Gaiellales > Gaiellaceae > 3-1-20CM-4-69-9. The sequence goes on along the minus strand of DATDDZ010000061.1, from coordinate 1,461 downwards.
GGGCCGGTCCACCTGCTCCTCAACATGCTGGCCCTGTACTGGTTCGGATCGCTGCTCGAGCAGCGAATCGGCAGCGGGAAGTTCGTCCTCCTCTACCTGGTCTCGGGACTCGCCGGATCTGCCGGAGCACTGCTGCTCGATCCGACGACGCCGACGGTCGGTGCGTCGGGCGCGATCTTCGGGATCCTCGGGGCCGGGCTCGTGCTCGAGCGCCAGCGGGACTACGTCTTCGGGGGCAGCGCGCTCGGGATCATCATCATCAACTTGATCTTCACCTGGACCATCTCGAGCATTTCCAAGGGTGGCCACGTCGGCGGTCTCATCGGGGGAATCATCGTCGCGCTCGGACTCACGCGCTTCGGCCGGGGCCACGCTGCCTACGGACGAACCGGAGCACTGGGAATCGCCGCGATAGTCGCGGTTGCGATCGGGTCGGTGCTCGTCGCCTACTGGAAGGTGCGCGGCTACGCCTAGCCGGACGCGGCCGGACTGAACGGCCGGCCGTCGACGAGCGCGTTGTGCACCGGCGCGTCGGTGATCTCAGGTGACGGGAGGCCGGCACCGGCGAAGGCGTCCTGCAGTCCCGGATTGCCGACCCACCTGCGGAAGGCCGCCTCGTCGGGGCACGCGTCGTAGACGGTGACCCCGTCGGGCCGCGTGACACAGGCGTGGAAGATCGCCTGTCCAGGCGGCATCCCGGCCATCAGCTTGTCGTAGGCGGCGAGGAGCTCCTCCGGGTCGCCGTCGAACCGGTAGATGCCGAGGTGCATGCCGTTCCTCCTTGGTTTGCGGACGCGCAAGCCTCGCATCTTGCCCATGGCGAGGCCGTCGTCGAGGTTGAGCCGCCCCGTCCCTCGTTCGAGGGACACCCGATTCCGGGCGCCGTGCCGATTCGGGCTCTATGGGCCGGCCGCTCGTCCCGCTGGGATGTCTCGTCGCCGTCGCCGCCGTCGCCGCCGTCGCCGCGCCTGCGACGGCCGTCGGCCGCGCCGTCGTGGACCGTCCGGTCGGCGACGGCTGGGTTCGAGTCCAGGTCCCAGCCCGTGCTCCGCGCCCAGCCCACCTGATCGCGCGCATTCTTCCGGGCAAGGTTGTTGCGCTCCGCAGCCGTCCGTTCGGCAAGGTCGTGAGCCGCGTCGGCGCGACGACCGAATTCGGGTCGCCGCGCGCGCTCGGCGTGAAGACGACGAGCAAGCGCCGTTGGCTCGCGGTGAGCGTGGCCGGAGTGGGCCGGAACAGAACGGTCTGGGTCGACGCCCGTGCAGGCGGTTTGAGCTACGCGCGGACGCGCCTCGAGGTCGACGTCGATCTTTCCAGCCGGACATTGACGGTCCGGCGCGGCGACATGGTCCTCCGACGGGCGAGCGTCGGCGTCGGCCGACCGGGCTCGCCGACCCCGACCGGCCGGTTCGCCGTTACCGACAAGCTCGACGGGCCGGCGTTCAGCGCAGCGTACGGCTG
>DATDDZ010000060.1:0-21321 GCA_036523555.1 Gaiellaceae bacterium | reverse complement strand
GCGTCAGTTCCCGAGGTTCTCGGCGAGCTCGATCTCGGCGGCGTTCCAGGGCTGGTCGAGACGTTCGTCGACGGGAAGCCGGCGACGATGGCGATCCTCGGCTCGGAGCGTGTCGGACGCGAGGTGCTCCGATCGATCGCTGACTGGCTCGAGCGTTGGAATGCGCACACAGCGGTCGAGCGGCAGATCGAGTCGGAGGACGTGCAGAAGCTCGTCCTGGCGCCCGCCGAACGTCTCGCAGACGAGCTTCCGGAGCATTACGTCACGAATTTGCGCCGACTCGTGGATCGGTGCGTCGGAGCGCGAGCCCCGTTCGTCGCGGCCCACAGCGACCTCACCGCTGCGAACGTCCTGCTCATGGACGGCGCGCACATCGGCGTCGTCGACTGGCACGGCGCGCAGGCGGAGTCACTTCCCCTCGGCGACCTCGCGTATGCGGCGGCCGACATCGCGTCCGGGGTCGGTGGGTATCGCGACCGTCCGGCGGGCTACGCGGAGGCGTTCGGCGGCGGCGGCGCATTCGACGAACTGACGCGCAGCCTGGTCACTCGCACTGCTGGGGATCTCCGGCTCGACCCGGCCATGGTCGATCTCTGCCTGCAGGCGTGCTGGCTACTGCACGCAGACGACGAGCGTCGCGACGCGGACGGGAGTCGCGGAGGCCGTCCGTTCCTCGCGATCCTGCGGCAGGCGGCCGAGCAGCTACGGGAATGATCGAGCTGAGCGTTGTCATCCCGACTACAACCGCGCCGCGGACCTCGCCGCTGCCTCGACGCGCTGGCGCTGCAGGCGGTGTCAAGGGACGCCTTCGAGGTCGTCTTCGTCGACGACGGCTCGCGCGATGCGAGGGCGCAAGTCCTCGCGGAGTACGAGGCTCCCTCTCTCCTGCGGGTCGAGCAGCAGCCGAACTCCGGACAGCATGCGGCCCTCAACCACAGCATCGCCGCGGCGAGCGGTGCCTACTGCCTGTTCGTCGACGACGACGTCGCCGCGGATCGGGCGCTCGTCGCAGAGCATCTGCGGTGGCAGCGCGACGAGGGCGGAGTCCTCGGGCTCGGCGCATTGCGGCTCCGTCTCGTCGGGGGGGCCGGTGGTCTTGCGCTGTGCTTCGCCGACTGGTGGGAGGCTCAGAACCGGCGTTTCGACGAGTGCGCCCGCACGCCTGACTTCTGGGCCTGCTACAGCGGGAATCTCTCCGTGCCGACCGAGGCCCTGCGTGCGAGCGGCGGCTTCGACGAATCTCTGTCGAGAAGCTTCGACGTCGAGCTCGCGTACCGGCTTGTCTCCGGTGGCCTGCGAATCGTCTACCTACCGCATGCCGTCGGCGAGCAGAAATACGGGAAGGGCTTCCGCGGGATCGTCCACCGACTTCGACCGTGCTGGCGCGGCGGCGGTCGCTCTTCACCGGCGCCACCCGGAGCTGATCCGGTATGCACCGCTGGGAGACTTCGCACAAGGGGGGAGCGCGGGCCTCGTCGCCCGCCGTCTCATGCTCGCGATTCGAGCGCCGGTCTGGCCGCTCGCCCTCGTGGATCCGTTTCGGCGCAGACGCCCGTCGGTCCGGCTCTCCGCTTTCTCCAGCTCTACTGCTTCTGGCGCAGCCTTCGTGACGCCGGCTATTGCATGGGAGCGCTCGCGGCGACAGCGGAAAAGGGACACAGGAGGCCGCTGGCGGCGGGGCACGCGAAGATGCAAATCCGGGCGCTCGTCGGCGGGGCCTGCAGCCTGTCCCAGCGCCTGGTTACAGAGCCCGTGCTGTCCGGCGCCAGCTTCGTCGCAGGCTTCGTCGCGGCCTTCACGCGCCGGAAAGAGGTTCGCCGAGCCGCTCGGAGAATGTGCCGATAGACGCGTAAGCAGTCCGTAAAGGGCGAGGGCACAGCCACCGCCTGCTGGGCTACGATGAGCCACCAGCGAAGGGAAAGGGACGCTTTTGTTCGAACGCTTCACGGAACGGGCCCGGCAGGTCGTCGTTCTCGCCCAGGACGAGGCCCGCGCGCTCAAGCACAACTACATCGGCACCGAGCACATCCTGCTCGGGCTGTTGCGCGAGGAAGAGGGCCTCGCGGCACGTGTGCTGGAGTCGCTCGACATCACCGTCGAAGAGGTCCGCGCCCAGGTTGCGCGCATCGTCGGCCAGGGTGACGAAGTCACGACGGGGCAGATCCCGTTCACGCCGCGCGCGAAGAAGGTGCTCGAGCTCGCGCTGCGCGAGGCGCTGTCTCTCGGCCACAACTACATCGGCACCGAGCACATCCTGCTCGGCCTCGTGCGCGAGAACGAGGGCGTCGCGGCACGCATCCTGCTCGACTTCGACGCGGATGCGGACAAGATTCGCAACGAGATCATCCGCATGCTCTCCGGCCCCGGTCGTCGCCAGCAGGGCGGAGGCGCGGCGCCCGGCGAGAAGCAGAAGAGCTCGAAGCTCCTCGACCAGTTCGGGCGCAACCTCACAAAGCAGGCTGCCGAGGGCAAGCTCGATCCTGTCGTCGGGCGCCAGACCGAGATCGAGCGCGTGATGCAGATCCTGTCACGCCGCACGAAGAACAATCCGGTCCTGATCGGCGAGCCCGGTGTCGGCAAGACCGCCGTCGTGGAAGGCCTCGCCGCCCGCATCTCGTCCAACCAGGTTCCCGAGCTGCTGAAGAACAAGCAGATCTACACGCTCGACCTCGCGGCGCTCGTCGCCGGCTCGAAGTACCGGGGCGAGTTCGAGGAGCGCCTGAAGAAGGTGATGAAGGAGATCACCCAGCGCGGCGACATCATCCTGTTCATCGACGAGCTCCACAATCTCGTCGGCGCCGGCGCCGCCGAGGGCGCGATCGACGCCGCTTCGATCCTCAAGCCCGCGCTCGCGCGCGGCGAGTTGCAGACCATCGGCGCGACGACGCTCGACGAGTACCGCAAGTACCTCGAGCGTGATGCGGCGCTCGAGCGGCGCTTCCAGCAGATCCGCGTCGACGAGCCGTCGGTCGACGACACCGTGCAGATCCTGCGCGGCCTGCGCGACCGCTACGAGGCGCATCACCGCTGCAAGATCTCCGACGACGCGCTGCACGCGGCTGCGTCGCTTGCGGACCGCTACATCCAGGACCGCCATCTTCCCGACAAGGCGATCGACCTGATCGACGAGGCCGGGTCGCGCATGCGCATCCGCTCGATGAGCGCGCCGCCGCGGTATCGCGAGCTCGAGGAGGAGATCGACAAGGTTCGCAAGGACAAGGAAGACGCGATCGAGAACCAGGAGTTCGAGAAGGCCGCGTCGCTGCGCGACAAGGAGCGCAAGCTCTCGCAGAAGAAGCGCGAGCTCGAGGAGAACTGGCGCCAGAACGAGGCGGAGGCTGAGCAGCCCGAGGTCGGCGAGGAGGAGATCGCGGACATCGTCTCGATGTGGACGGGCATCCCGGTCTTCAAGCTCACCGAAGCCGAGTCTGCGCGCCTGACTCGCATGGAGGACGAGCTCCACAAGCGGGTCATCGGCCAGGAGGAGGCGATCGAGGCCGTGTCTCGCTCGATCCGCCGCGCCCGTGCCGGCATCAAGGACCCGAAGCGGCCGACGGGCTCGTTCATCTTCCTCGGCCCCTCGGGCGTGGGGAAGACGGAGCTCGCGCGGACGCTCGCGGAGTTTCTCTTCGGCGACGAGGACGCGATGATCCAGGTCGACATGTCGGAGTACATGGAGAAGCACTCGGTGTCCCGGCTCGTCGGCTCGCCCCCCGGTTACATCGGCTATGACGAAGGCGGCCAGCTGACCGAGGCCGTGCGCCGGAAGCCGTACTCCGTCCTGCTCCTCGACGAGATCGAGAAGGCGCATCCGGACGTCTTCAACATCCTGCTCCAGATCCTGGAGGAGGGGAAGCTGACCGATGCCCAGGGTCGCCGGGTCGACTTCCGCAACGCGATCATCGTCATGACGTCGAACATCGGCGCGGGCCAGATCTCGAAGAACCAGTCGCTCGGCTTCACGATGGGCGACGACACCGGGATGACCTACGAGGACATGAAGAACAAGGTCATGGGCGAGCTGAAGAAAGTGTTCAGGCCCGAGCTCCTCAACCGCATCGACGAGGTGATCGTCTTCCACAAGCTGACGAAGGAAGAGATCCTCACGATCGTCGACATCCAGATGAAGCGCGTCCGGGAGCAGATGGCGACACATGAGGTCGCGATCGAACTGACGGACGAGGCGAAGGAACTGCTGGTCGAGAAGGGTTACGACCCGGCCATGGGCGCGCGCCCGCTACGTCGCGCGATCCAGCGCGTGATCGAGGATCCGCTGGCGGACTTCGTGCTCGGCCGCTCGCTCGAGCCCGGCTCGACCATCCTCATCGGCCGCAAGGGCGACACGGAAGAGGTCGACATGACGTTCATCCCGGGCGAGGTCACGCCCGAGAAGGTGACCGTCCCGCCGGAAGAGCCTGTCGCGTCCGGCGACGACGAGCCCGAGCCCGTCGAGGAATAGCGCTCCGGTCTAGCGCCTCGGCCGCGAGGGCCGCAGGCTCTCCAGGCGTTCCCGGATCGCGCGCCGAGCGTCGTCGAACACGCGCTCGTCGCGGAAAAGCTGGTACTGAGCGTTCGACGCCTGCGCGAATGCGTCGAGCTGGAACGCGAGCGCGCGCGCTTCGACCGCAGGATCGATCTCGCCCGAATCCTGCGCCTGCTCGATCGCGTGCTCGAGGTAGGAGTGCCAGGAGCCGACCATCGCCTCGATCCGGTCGCGCACAGGCCCCGGCCGGTGGTTGAACTCGAACGAGGTGGCCGCGAAGAAGCAGCCGCCGGGAAAGACCTGGCGCTCCGAGTAGCCGATCATGTGGTCGCAGAGCGCCCAGACCCGCGCGAGCCCTTTGGGCGCGTCCCGGGCCGGATCGATCACCTCGGCCACGAACAGAGAGGCTGCGTGGTCGACGGTCGCGAGCTGGAGCTCCTCCTTCGAGCCGAAGTGGGCGAAGAGCCCGCTCTTGCTCATCCCGGTGGCCTCGGCCAGCCGGCCGATCGAGAGAGGCTCGAGGCCCTCCTCGGTCGCGAGCTTCGCAGCCACCTCGAGAATGGCGCTACGGGTCCTTTGGCCTTTGGTTTCCAGCACGTCCGTGCTGATTCTAGTCTCTAGCTCAAGCCATTTCCAGGCCGGGAGTTGACAGAAAAGCACGATCGTTCTATTCTCCGACGAATGTCGATCCACCACGTGACGGTTCCCGTGCGCGACTACTTCGAGAGCAAGCGTTTCTACGAGCGGACGCTCGAGCCGCTCGGGATGTGCCTTTTGCTGGACTGGCCCGCCGGCCGCAAGGCGTGGTTCGGAGTCCGGGGCGAGCCGAGCTCGCTCTGGCTCTGCGAGTCCGAGGCGGCGGGCACCCTGGAGCTCACCCTCGACGCAGGCGACTCGGGCTCCGTCGAGTCGTTCCACGCAGCGGCCGTGGCCGCAGGCGCGCGAAGCGAGTCGGAGCCGGGCATCCGGCCCGAGTTCAACCGGTACTACTACGCCGCCCGTGTCCGGGACCCGGACGGCAACTCCGTCGAAGCGATGTGCGACCGCGCTGTCGCCGCAGGCGCAGTCGACGAGCCGGTCGCCGCGTAACTCGTCGCCGAATCGTCACCGAGCCGTCACCTGCCCCGTCAGGACCGGCTCCTAGACTGGCCTGGTGGCCAAGCCTGCCGTCACCTACGCGTGCACCGACTGCGGTTACTCCGCAGGCCGGTGGTTCGGAAAGTGTCCCGGCTGCGCCGCGTTCGGAACGCTGATCGAGGACGTCGCCGCCGGGCCGGCGGCGAAAGCACCTCCCCAGCCGCTTCTCCGCCTCGTCGACGTCGAGGCAGCGGAAGCCGAGCGGATCTCGACAGGCGTCCCGGAGCTCGACCGCGTGCTCGGCGGCGGGCTCGTCCCTGCCTCGCTCGTGCTGGTCGGCGGCGAGCCCGGCGTCGGCAAGTCGACCCTCCTCCTCACCGCGCTCGCCGCGATGTCGAAGGACCGGCGCGCTCTGCTCGTCACCGGCGAGGAATCCGTCGCGCAGGTGAAGCTCCGCGCGGAGCGGCTCGGCGGTGCTGAGGGCGTCGAGATCCTGGCCGAGACCGAGCTCGACACCGTGTGCGCGACGCTCGAGGCCGAGCGGCCGGACGTCTGCGTGATCGACTCCATCCAGACGCTCTACTCCGCCGACGTCGGATCGGCACCCGGGTCCGTCGCGCAGGTCCGCGAGGCGGCGGCCCGGCTGATGCGCGTCGCGAAGGAGCTCGGCGTCGCGACGATCCTCGTCGGCCATGTGACGAAGGACGGCACCGTGGCCGGCCCGCGGGTGCTCGAGCACCTCGTCGACTGCGTGCTCCAGTTCGAAGGCGACCGGTACCACGCGCATCGAGTGCTGCGGGCGGCCAAGAACCGCTTCGGCTCGACGAACGAGCTCGGCGTGTTCGAGATGACCGGGACCGGTCTCGCCGGTGTTCCTGATCCGTCCGAGCTCTTCGGACGGGCGAGCGGTCAGGAGGTCGGGTCCGCGGTCGCCTGCGCCCTCGAGGGCACGCGGCCGATCCTGCTCGAGATCCAGGCCCTTGTCGCGCCGACCGACCTCGCCATGCCGCGGCGGGTCGCCACGGGCGTCGATCCCAAGCGACTGGCAATGATCGTGGCGGTGCTCGGCCGGCATGCCCGCGTGGCTCTGGGCAGCGCGGATGTGTTCGTCAACGTCGCCGGCGGGGTGCGCATCGACGAGCCGGGCGCCGACCTGGCGATCGCCCTCGCGATCGCCTCCGCCGCGAGGGGGGTGCCCACGCACGACGGCCTCGCGGCGTTCGGCGAGATCGGGCTCACGGGACGGCTGCGGCCGGCGGCTCAAGCGGAGCGGCGCCTCGAGGAGTGCTCGAAGCTCGGGCTGACGGCGGTGGTCGCGCCGGCCGGCACGCGCTCGACGGGCGCAGGCGTGAACGTCCTCGAGGCGGAGACGCTGCCGAAGGCGATTTCCGCCGGGCTCGATGCGAGGCAAGCCGGGCCTGCGGAGGCCGCTGGTTGACCTGGCACACTTCGAGTCGCTGATGCCAGAGGCACAAGCCGCCGCGCTGGGCTTTACGCGCACGCCGTCCGAGGACGATCCGCGGCGTGATCCGCAGCTGCTCGCGGCGCTCGAGCGCATTGCTCCGGGGACGGAGCTGCGACAGGCGGCGGACGACATCATCCGCTCGCACGGTGGCGCTCTCGTCGTGGTCGGCGATCCGCATGAGCTCTCGTTCCTCTTCTCGGGTGGCATGCGCCTCGACCAGCCCTTCACGCCACAGTTCCTCTACGAACTGGCGAAGATGGACGGCGCGATCATCGTCAACTCGTCTCTGACGAAGATCGCGTACGCGAACGTCCAGCTGATGCCCGACCCGACGATCCCGTCGAACGAGACCGGCACTCGGCACCGCACGGCCGAACGCGTGGCCAAGCAGACGGGGGCTCTCGTCCTGTCGATCTCACAGCAGCGCTCGACCATCTCCGTCTATATCGCGCAGGCCCGTTACCTGCTCGACCCGGTGCCCGAGGTGCTCGGCAAGACGAACCAGGCGCTAGCGACGCTCGAGACCTACGGACAACGTCTCGACCAGGTCCTGACCAGGCTGACCGCGCTCGAGTTCCAGAACGCAGTCGTGCTCGACGATGTGGTTGTCGTGCTGCAGCGCGCGGAGATGACGACGCGGATGGCGGCGGAGGTCGAGCGTGACTGCGTCGAGCTCGGATCGGAGGCCAGGCTGATCCGCATGCAGCTCGACGAGCTCGTCGGCGAAGTACCGCCGGCACGGGCGGCGATCGTCTACGACTACCACGCGGAAGGGGCCGGCCCGCGTGCCGAGCTCGCGCTCGAGGGGCTCCACGCGCTCCCGTACCTCCGTCTCCTCGACGCGGACCGCCTCGTCGAGCTGCTGGGCTTCCCGCGGGACGTCAATCCCCTCGACCACTCGGTCTCGCCGCGCGGCTACCGGGTGCTGTCGCACATACCTCGGCTGCCCGAGGCCGTGGCGAAGAAGGTCGTGCAGGATCTCGGCGACCTGGAGTCGATCGTCCGCGCCTCGCAGCGCGACCTCGAAGCGATCAGCGGGGTGGGGGCCGTGCGGGCGCGTGAGATCCGCGAAGGTCTCCGGCGTCTGCAAGAGCACAACCTCGTCGACCGGTATCTCCAGCTCTAGCACGGCCCGCACGAAGGGCCTGACCGCCGCGTTCGCGGTCTTCGGCCTCTTCTGGGGCGCCTGGGCCGCCTGCCTGCCCGCGATCCAGCGGTCGACGGGCGCGAGCGAGGCGCAGCTCGGGCTCGCGTTGCTCGCGGTCGCGCTCGCCGCCCTTCCGGCGCTGCTCGCCGGTGGCCGGCTCGCCGACGTCTTCGGCGCGCGGCTGGTGCCGATCGGCCTCGTCACCTTCGGCCTCGCCGCGACGCTGCCCGCACTTGCAGGATCGGTGCCCGTCCTCGCCGCCCTGCTCGCTCTGGTCGGCCTGACGACCGGGCTCCTCGACGTCGCGATCAACGCGGAGGCCGCGCGCCTCGAGGCGGCCTTCAGGATCCGGCTGATGGACGGCCTCCATGCGTCGTTCTCCGTCGGAGTGCTCGTCGGCGGAGTCGGCGCGGGACTGTTGCGGAAGGCCGGAGCGCACCCTTCGTGGATCCTCGCCGGGGTCGGGGTCCTCATCGCCCTGAGTGCCACGGGCAACCGTGGCGGCGAGCGGATGCGGGCCCAGGCTCAGGGCCGAGCTCGCCCCGGAAAGGCGTTGCTCGTGATCGGGGGCGTGCTGGCGCTCGCCTTCCTGGTCGAGAACGGGCTCGAGGCCTGGAGCGCCCTCTTCCTCGAGCGCACCTTCCAGTCGAGCCCGGCGATCAGCGGGCTCGGCCCGGGGCTCTTCGCTGCGGCGATGGCTGGCGGGCGGATCGCCGCCCAGCGCGTTGCCCCGCCTTCGGTGGCGGTTCGCATGGCGTTCGCAGGCATCTCGGCGGCGGCCGGGCTAGCGATCGCTGCGTCGGCCCGGACTCCTGCGGTCGCGCTGCTCTCGTTCGTCGTGGCCGGGGCGGGCCTCTCGCTGTCGGCCCCGACGCTGTTCGGCGCGGCGGGCCGGATCGGTGGCGAGGCCGGCCGCGGCGCGGCCGTCTCGACCGTCGCCGTCCTCGGCTATCTCGGATTCGTTGCCGGCCCGCCCCTCATCGGCGCGGTTGCCGGGGCGGCGAGCCTTCGCGGAGCCTTCGTCTTCCTCGCAGCCGTCGGTCTCCTCGTGGCCGCATCCGCCCCGGTGCTGCGCGGTCGAGAGGGTGAAAGCGGCCCTTAGCAGGGATTTTGGTCAAAAAGTGGCCATTTCCAGCGGCTTTTGGTAGACTTGTCCACCTCGGCCGGCGGAATCCCTCCGCCGGCTTCGGTGTCACAAAAGGACGGAAAGGGGCGGGCTTGTACAAAGTCGGCGACAAAGTGGTGTATCCGCACCACGGAGCAGGGACGGTCGTCAAGAAGGAGAAGCGCGAGGTCCTCGGAGAGAAGCGCGAGTACCTGACGATCAAGATCCTGCACAACGACATGACGGTCAACGTTCCCTGTGAGAACGCCGAAACCGTCGGGCTTCGGAAGGTAATCGGCGAGGACATGGTCAAGGTGGTCGTCAAGGCGTTGACGGGCGGAGGCACTCAGATGCCGAAGAACTGGAACCGCCGCTTCAAGCACAACCGCGACAAGATGAAGACCGGAGACATCCTCGAGCTGGCGGAGGTCGTGCGCAACCTGTCGCTCCGTGACAGCGAGAAGGGGCTCTCGACCGGTGAGAAGCAGATGTTCGTCAAGGCGAAGAAGATCCTCGCCAGCGAGTTGATGTATGCGAAGGACCTGGACGAGGACGGAGCCGCCGATTGGCTCGACGGAGTCCTCGTCGGCAGCGTGAACGGCACGAGCAACGGCCGGAAGGAAACCGCGAAGCCGACAAAGGTCGCCGCGAAGACGGTCAAGGCGCCACCCAAGAAGACGACGAGCAAGCCCGCGGCCCGGAAGACGCCGGCGAAGGCCAAGCCAAAGGCCGCCGTGAAGGCAAAGCCCAAGACGAAGGCGCGCGCAACCGCGCGGTGAGCGTATGGGCCGTCCTCGCTGCAGCCGGTAGCGGGGAGCGGCTCGGCGCCGACCGCCCCAAGGCCTTCGTTCGCCTGGGCGAACGTCCCCTGCTGGCTGAAAGCCTTGCTCGCCTCGACGCGTCGGCCTGGGTCGATGCGATCGTCGTCGCCGCGCCGCCCGGCTGGGAGGAGCCGGCGATTCTTCTCGCCGAGGAGCTCGGCTGCGGGAAGGTCAGCTCGTGCGTCACCGGTGGCGCGACCCGAGCCGAGTCGGTTGCGATCGGGCTCGCCGAGGTGCCCGCGGACGCCGCGGTCGTGCTCGTCCACGACGCGGCGCGGCCTCTCGTGCACGATTCCCTGATCGAGCGCCTGGTCACGGCCCTGAACGAAGGGTGGGACGGCGCGGTGCCCGGCCTTCTCATTCCCGACACGGTGAAGCGGGTCGAGAACGGAAGGGTCGTCGAGACGCTCGACCGGGGCGTGCTGCGCATCGTCCAGACGCCGCAGGCGTTCGTCGCCGACGTGCTCCGCGGCGCCCTTGCCGGGCCGTCGGCGTCGAAATCGGAGTGGACGGACTGCTCGGCCGCGGTGGAGGCCGCCGGCGGGCGGGTCACCGTCGTCGAGGGGGACCCGCGCCTGCACAAGATCACCGATCCGGCCGATCTCGAGCGCGTTGCCTCTCTGTTGTGATCGTCGATTACCACATGCACCTGCGAAACAGGCGCGAGGAGATCGCCCACAACATGCGGGCGGTGGACCCGTTCGTCGAGGCGGCGCGGCGTTCGGGCGTCGACGAGATCGGCTTCACGGAGCACGTCTACTACTTCACGCAGACGCGTTCCCTCTGGACGGTCCCGTACCAGACCGAGCGTTGCGTGTACGACCTCGACGCGTACGTCGAGGCGATCGTCCAGGCGCGCGATCGCGATCTCCCGGTCCGGCTGGGCCTCGAGGTCGACTACGTGCCGGGCCGCGAGGAGGAGACACGCGCGCTTCTTGCTCCCTACCCGTGGGACTACCTGCTCGGATCGGTCCACTTCATCGACGGCCTCGGTGTCGACGGCGAGCCGAGCTTGCTCGATGCCGTCGGTGTCGAAGAAGCCTGGCGTCGTTACTTCGAGACGCTCTCCGCGGCCGCGCGAAGCGGTCTCTTCGACTCGCTCTCCCACCCCGATCTGGTGAAGATCACGGGTGTGCGCGCCGAGCGATTCGACTACGCCCCGGTTGCCGGGGCGATCGCTGAATCGGGAGTTGCGATCGAGGTCTCGACCGCGGGGCTGCGCAAGCCGGTCGCAGAGCTCTACCCCGATCCTGCGCTCCTGGCCGCATTCCGCGAGCGGGACGTTCCGGTCACCGTCGGGTCGGATGCGCACACCCCGGATCTCGTCGGGCGCGACTTCGACCGCGCGCGTGCCCTGCTGCGCACCGCGGGCTACGACACGATCACGCTCTTCGAGCGCCGTGAGGCACGGCAGGTGGATCTCGGTTGAGCCTGCGAGTCGGCATCGGCGTCGACGCTCATGCCTTCGAGGAGGGGGTCCCGCTCGTCCTGGGCGGCGTGCGGTTCGATTCTCCTCGCGGGCTTGCGGGCCACTCGGACGGCGACGTGATCACGCACGCGCTCATAGATGCCGTGCTCGGCGCCGCCGGGCTCGGCGATATCGGCGGGCTGTTCCCATCTGACTCCTCGACCCCGGCCGGCGTCTCGTCCCTCGACCTCCTCGCTCAGGCGTACGCCTCCGTGGTGTCCGAGGGCTATGGGCTCGTCAACGCGGATTGCATCCTGATCGGACAGGAGCCTCGAATCGCCGGCTTCAGGGCGCAGATGGAGGCTCGCCTGACCGAGACGCTCGGCATCCCGGGCGGCAGCGTCACGGTGCGCGCGACCACGACCGACGGCCTGGGGTTCACGGGCCGCGGTGAGGGGCTCGCCGCCGAGGCCGTCGCCCTGCTCGAGCGATCCTGAGGCGGAGGCGCTAGCGGCGCTTGCCCTTGCGGGCCTTCTCGAGTTGCCGGCGCATCTGGCGGTTCTGCGCGATCTCTTCGGTCTGGTTCGCCGTCGCCTCGAGATAGGCCTGGCGCTCGGAGGCGCTCAGGCGTGAGAGGGCCTGCTGCGCGCGCTGAGGATCCTTGGCGACCCCTGAGCGCTCGAGCTTCTTCACGGCGCTCGCGAGCTCCGGGTTCTGCCGCTCGAGGGCGGCCTGCGAGGCCTTCTTCATCCAGCCGCCGACGAGCGGGAGCTTCATCAGGCCGGTCACGATCGGCTTCAGGTAGCGCCCGCCCTGGATGCGTCCGAGCAGCGCAAAGACGCCGAGCAGGACGAGCAGGCCGCCGAGGATGTAGACCGGGAAGAGGTAGAACCAGATCGACGCGGTCATCGCGCGAGCCACTTTATCCGGTCAGTCGAGACGAACGGGGAGTCCGACGATGCCCGCCTCCACCCTCACGAGCCCGTCCCGCTCGAGGGCCTCGACCGCCTCGTGGTCGAGCCCGCTGAGAGCGCGCTCTCGCTCGGCGACGAGCCGCAGCGTCCGGGCTCGCCGCTGGCGGAACGACCCGTCGAAGCGCGACTGCTTGCGCAGCGGCTCGTAGCGTCGTCCGCGCGAGGGACAACCCGTCGCGAGCGGGCATTGGTCGCAGCGGGGGATCCGCGCCAGGCAGATCGTGGCTCCGAGGTCCATGAGCGCTTGCGCGGTCTCCGCGGGGAAGGCGTGCGCCGTGCGCTCCTGGACGCGCGCGACGTTGGTGTCGACGGGGAGCACGTCACGACCGAAGGCGAAGCTTGCTACCGCGGCCGCAGTGTAGGGGCCGACGCCGGGCAGGATCGTGAGGTCGTCGGGCCAGCCGTGCGCGGCGACGTGGCGCGCCGCCCGGTGGAGGTTCAACCCGCGCCGGTTGTATCCCAGGCCCTGCCATTCCCGGATGACGTCGGCGGGCGCCGCGGTGGCCAGCGCGGTCACGGTCGGCCAGCGTTCGAGCCATGCGTGATACCGGGGAATCACCCGTTCGACCTGTGTCTGCTGCAGCATGACCTCGGAGACGAGGATCGAATACGGATCGCGGGTCCGCCGCCAAGGCAGGTCGCGTCCATGGCGTTCGTACCAGGCTTGGAGGAGCTCTTCCACGGGGCGACCCTATCGTCGGCGCAGGAGGATCCGGCTCTTACACTGAGCCGATGAAGAGAGTTCGCTTTGCACCCAGCCCGACCGGTTCCCTTCACGTGGGCAACGCCCTGAGCGCGGTCGCCAACCGCAGCCTCGGCGACTGGATGCTGCTCCGAATCGACGATACGGACTCGAGCCGCAACGTCGCGGGCGGGGAGGAAGAGATCATCCGCGACCTGCAGTGGCTCGGCCTCTCGTGGGAGGAGGGCCCCGTCCGTCAGAGTGAGCGGCAGCATCGATATCGGGAAGCCGGCGCGACGCTCGGGGACCGCTTCGACGGCATCACGCTCGTGCGCGAGGACGGCACGGCCACCTATCACCTCGCGAGCGTCGTGGACGACGTCGACTTCGGCATCACCCACATCGTGCGCGGCTTCGACCACCGCCCCAACGAGGAGCTCCACCGGCGGCTCTTCCTTGCGCTCGGCGCCAGCCCGCCCGAGATCGTCCACCACGGGCTCATCCTCGGAGCGGATGGAAAAAAGCTCGCCAAGCGCGCGCCCGGAGCGACGGTCTCCTTGCTACGAGACGAGGGGATCCCGGGGCCCGCAGTGCGGAGGTATCTCGAGGAGCTGGGCATTCCAAACCACGACGTCCATTACGACCTTCCCCGGATCCGGCGCCTGGCGCTCGACGTGATCGGCGAGATGAGCGACGACGAGTTGACGCGTGCGGTCGACGCGCCTCTCGAGGTTGCGCCTGCGCTGCGGGGCGCGCGCGACCTGAACGAGGCGCGCGACTACGCGCGGTCGATCCTCATACCGCCGCCGCCGGCGAATGTCGACGCCCCCGAGACGCTCGAGCGCTTTCGCGAGCTGGTCGAACGCGCGAACGGGGCGGTCGACGCCAGGTCGGTCGTGCGTGAGTTGAAGGCGGTCGGAGGAAACCTGCGTGCGGTGCGTCTCGCCTTGACCGGTCGCGAGCGCGGCCCGGAGCTCTGGACGGTAATCGCGGCCCTGCCACCGGAAGAGGCGCTGCGGAGGATCGATGCGTCGCTCACGTCGTCGGCGCGTCCGACGACGTGAGGCTGTATGACACCCTGAGCCGCCGGAAGCAAGAGCTGCCGCCGCCTCCCGGTCCCATCCGCATGTATTTCTGCGGCCCGACCGTCTACCAGCGCGCGCATGTAGGCAACGCGCGGCCGTACATCCTTGGGATGTGGCTGCGGAGCTGGCTTCGGTTTCGGGGCTACGACGTGACGCTCGTCCACAACATCACCGACATCAACGACCGGATCTACGAAGCGGCGCCGGGAGCCAGCGCCGAGCTCGCTGCCCAGGCGACGCAGTGGTATCTCGACGACACCGACGCCCTCGGCCTCGGACGGCCGGACGAGCTGCCGAAGGCCACCGAGGTGATCCCGGAGATCATCCGGTTCATCTCGGAGCTGATCGACCGAGGTCACGCCTACGAGTCCGACGGAGACGTCTACTTCCGCGTCGACTCGTTCCCCGATTACGGCCGGCTGTCAGGCCAGCGCCCCGATCAGGTCGAAGAACAAGAGCCGAATCCGCGCAAAGAGGATCCGCGCGACTTCGCGCTCTGGAAGGCGAACAAGCCGGGCGAGGACACGTCCTGGGAGTCACCGTGGGGGCGGGGGCGGCCGGGCTGGCACATCGAGTGCTCCGTGATGGCAGAGGAGCTGCTCGGGCCTGCCTTCGAGATCCACGGCGGCGGTCTCGACCTCGTCTTCCCGCACCACGAGAACGAGCTCGCCCAGTCCCGCGCGCTCGGTCGCGACTTCGCGCAGATCTGGACACACAACGGGCTTCTGCGCTTCACCGGCTCGAAGATGTCGAAGTCGGAAGGCAACGTGATCACGATCCGCGAGGCGCTCGAGCTCTGGGGCCGGGAGACCGTCCTCCTGTTCTTCATGACTGGCCACTGGTCGAAGCCGATCGACTTCTCCGAGGAGACGGTCACGGCGGCAGGCGCTCGAGTCGAGCGCTTTCGCGAGGTCTTCCGCCAGCCGTCGGAGGCCGGTCGCGGCCGGTGGGCGGACCTGGAGGCAGCGCTGGACGACGACTTCAACACGCCCGAGGCGCTCGCCGTGTTGCACGGCTGGCGCGATCACGAGCTTCTGCGGCGGGCACTGGACGTCTTCGGCCTCGGCTCTCTCGCCGCGGGGCAGGCAGCGCCCCCGGCGGTCGTCGAGCTCGCGGAGCGTCGCCAGGAGGCTCGCGCCGCGGGGGACTTCGACGAGGCCGATCGCCTGCGGGGAGAGATCGAGACCGCCGGCTGGGAGGTACGGGACGCCACTGACGGGTTCCAGTTGATTCCGGGATGACGCGCGAGCAGGTGTACGGACGGCGCGCGGTGCGTGAGGCGCTGCGTGGCCGACGCGAGGTCTTGGAGCTCTGGGCGAGCGACCGCGCGGCCAAGGCCGAGTCGTGGCTGCGCGAGCCGGAGCGTCCCCGGCTCCAGATCAAGGCCGACCGGGAGATCAGCGATGCGGCGGGGACGCGCGACCATCAGGGTGTTCTGGCCTGGTGCGAGCCGTACCGGTACGGCGATGCTTGGGAGCTCGCCGCGCTCGATCAGCCGCTGCTCGTCTGCCTCGACCAGGTCACCGATCCGCGGAACCTCGGGGCGGTGATTCGCAGTGCCGAGGGAGCGGGGGCGACGGGCGTCGTCGTGCCCGTTCACGGAGCTGCGACAGTGACGCCGGCGGTTGCGCGCTCCTCGGCCGGGGCGGTCGAGCATCTTCCCGTCGCCGTGGTTCCAAACCTCGCGCGCTTCCTCGGTGAGGTCAAAGGGCCCGATCTGTGGGCGTACGCTGCCGCCGGCGACGCGGCGACTTCCATGTGGGAGACGGATCTCACCGGCGGCGTCGCGCTCGTCTTCGGCGCCGAAGGCAAGGGAATCCGGCCGCTCGTCCGGCGAACGTGCGACGAGACGGTTCGCATACCGCTGGCGGGAAACGTCGAGTCCCTGAACGTCAGCGTCGCCGCTGCGGTCCTGCTCTACGAGGCCGCCCGGCAGCGTTCCGGCTCGCATGGCTGAGCCGACCCTGTATCTGTTCGACGGGCACAACCTGTTCCACGCCGGAGGCTACGAGGATGCGCGCCGGCTCCGCGACGAGCTCGCGAGCTTCGTCGCCCTCAAGGGAGCGCGAGGGGTGCTCGTCTTCGACGGCGTTGGGACGGACGCGTCGTACGGCCCCCTCGAGGTCCGCTACGCGCAGCACGCGGATCCGGTGCTCGAGCGGCTGGCCGCCGAGAATCGGGACTCCGAGGTCGTCTGTCTCGTCTCCTCGGATACCGCTGTCAGAGGGGCCTCGGGCCAGGATGTCCAGAAGCGCTCGTCCGCCGGGTTCCTCGGTGAGATGGAGGCGACGGTCCACCGGGAGGGCCGGCCACGCCATCTCCGTGACGCGCTCGATCCCGCGACGCGGGACGCGCTCGAGCGCCTGCGCCGCGGAGAGCGCTAGGGCGAGCAGTCCTCGCTCGAGCCGGCGCCCGCATCGGGCAGCCGCTCGAGCAGCCCTGCGAGCTGATCGAGCTCCTGGTCGCTGAACCGGGCCTCGAAGAAGCTCCGGACCGCTGCGATGTGCGACTCGGACGCCTCCCTGAGCCTGCTCGCGCCGTCCTCGGTGAGGATGGCGTAGGTCACGCGGCGGTCGCTCGCGCACGAGCCGCGCTCGACCAGCCCGGTCTTCTCCAGGCCGTCCAGGAGCCGTGTCACACCCGAGGGGGTGAGGAGCAGCATGCCGGCGAGGTCCACCCGCCGCATCCGGCCCTCGTCGGCCCTGGAGAGATGGAGCAGCGCCTCGTAGTCGTTGATCGTCAGGCCGTGCTCGAGCTCGAGTTGCGCGCTCATGGCGCGGGTTGCGGAGGCGTGGCCCCGGATGAGCCGGATCCAGGCCTCGACCGCTGATCCTTGCTGAGTCAATACTTGACGGGACAATCTTTCTCCTGTACGATTGCTTGCGTAGTCAATTATAGCGCACTCAAGGGAGGGTGACAAATGATCAGCACGGAGACCAGGACGGCACTGCCCGTCGGAACCTGGGAGCTCGACCCGGTCCATTCGACCATCGGCTTCGAGATCAACTACATGGTGGGCGCCTTTCGCGGCCAGTTCCGCGAAGTCGAGGCGCACCTCGACGGAGCCTCGGAGGGCTTCAAGCTGGTCGGCGTCGCGAAGGTCGCGAGCGTCGACGTGAAGGACGAGAACCTCGCCGCACACCTTCAGACCCCTGATTTCTTCGATGCCGAGCGGCATCCGGAGCTGCGCTTCGAGTCGAGCGACCTGGAGGCGTCCGGAGACCGGCTGACCGTCCGGGGCGACCTGACGATCAAGGGCGTCACGAAGCCGGTCGAGCTTCACGGCTCGGTCACCGAGGTCGTCACCGACGCATACGGGCGCGACCGGATCGGCCTGCGCCTCGAGACGACGGTCGACCGCAACGAGTTTGGCGTCAGCTGGAACGTGCCGCTTCCGAGCGGCCAGCCTGCCCTGGCCGACGAGGTCTCACTCGCGGCCGAGCTCTACTTCGTCAGGGAGGCGTAGTCACGATGAAGCTGCTCGCGATCTCGGGCAGCCTGCGCCGCGACTCGTTCAACACGAAGCTCCTCCGCGCTGCGGAGGAGCTTCTCCCTCCGGAGGTGGAGGTCGAGCTGTGGGCGGGGCTCAAGGATGTGCCTCCTTATGACGAGGAGGACGACGTTAGGCCGGCGCCTCGCGCCGTCGCCGCGCTGCGGAGCGCGATCGCCGACGCCGATGCGGTGCTCGTCTCCACGCCCGAGTACAACTCTTCGATCCCCGGCCAGCTGAAGAACGCGCTGGACTGGGTGTCGCGGCCTTTGACGGAGAGCCCTCTACGCAACAAGCCCGTGGCGGTCGTCGGCGCGAGCACCGGGGCTTTCGGCGCCGTCTGGGCGCAGGCCGAGCTACGTAAGGTGATGGCGGCGATCGGAGCCCGGGTCGTCGATGCGGAGGTCGCGGTCGGTCATGCGCCGACGCGATTCGACGAGCAGGGGAAGCTCGTCGACGAAGCCTTGCTCGAGCAGCTCGACGAGACGCTCGAGGAGCTGCTGGCGACCGCGGCGGCAAGGGCCGGGCGTGAGCTGGTCGCTGCCTGAGCGAACGTACGTTCGTAACATCCTGGGTCCATTGCAAACCGCTTGTAAAGATCGGCGGACCTTGCTATCTTCTCCCTCAACCTCAGGGTGAGACTTGACCGTCTCGCCCGCGACCACCGGGGAGACACGATGGCCGCACGACCCGCAACGGCAGCACAGAAGGCCCAGAGAGAGCTCGAGGATCTTCAGCTCGTGCTGCGCGCCCGGAACGGCGACGGCGGCGCTATGGACGTGCTCATCAGGCGCTATACGAGCTTCGTCCGTCTCAAGGCGAGCTCGTACTTCCTCGCCGGAGGGGACTCCGAGGATCTCGTGCAGGAGGGGCTCATCGGCCTGTACAAGGCCGTCCGGGACTTCCGTGCCGACAAGGAGACCTCGTTCCGCAGCTTCGCCGAGCTGTGCGTTACGCGGCAGATCATCACGGCGATCAAGACAGCTACGCGCTTCAAGCACGCGCCTCTGAACACGTACGTCTCGTTCAGCCACACGCCGGCCGGTCAGGACTCCGAGGGCGAGTGCACCCTCGGGGACGCCCTTCCGGGCCCCGGCGTCAACGACCCGTCGGTCTGCGTCATCTCGACCGAGGAGCTCCAGAGTCTCGTCTTCACGCTGGGGACCGGGCTCTCGCCGCTCGAGGCGGAGGCGCTCCGCCTCTACCTCGAAGGCTCTTCCTACGAGGAGATGGCCGAGCTGCTCGAGCGGGACACGAAGACTATTGACAACGCGCTCCAGCGCGTAAAGCGTAAGATCCTGACGCATCAGAAGTCGCGACAGGTTCTGCTGTAGTCGGGAATAGAAGGCCCCCCGGGGGCGTTCTAACCTGTGCGGGGCAGCCTGGCTTGGTCCGTCGAGGTTTGCGCCAAGGCGCCCCAGAAATCACCTGAATTCGAGAGGAGTACAGAAACTGAGCACCCTTGCACTGAGCACTCTTGCGGAACTCGATCCGCGCGCGTTCGTCGACGAGGTCGAGGAGCTCGGCGTTGTCGACGAGGCGACGCTCGAGGTCTTCGCGCTCGCGAACGAGCTCGAGGACGAGGAGGTGTCCGCGCTCCGCGCCGAGCTCGAGGAGAACGGCGTCGAGATCGTCCCCGTCGAGAACGATTCCGACGAGGCGCCCGCTCCGCGCGCCCGTCCTGCCGTCGAGATCTCCGGCACGACCGACAGCCTGACGTTGTTCATGAACGACGCCGGCCGCTACCCGCTTCTGACAGCCGCAGAGGAGGTTGCGCTCGCGAAGCGCATCGAGCGCGGCGACACTGCTGCGAAGGAGCGGATGATCAACTCGAACCTGCGTCTGGTCGTCTCCATCGCCAAGCGCTACCAGGGCAGCGGAATGCACCTGGGTGACCTGATCCAGGAGGGCGTGATCGGGCTGAACCGCGCCGTCGAGAAGTTCGACTGGCGTCGCGGCTACAAGTTCTCGACCTACGCCACGTGGTGGATCCGCCAGGCCTGCCAGCGCGCGATCTCCAACCAGTCGGCGACCATCCGCGTTCCCACGCACGTGCACGAGCGGCGCGTCAAGCTCGCGCGTGCCCGGCAGCGGCTTCAGGCCGCGAGCGCGACCGAGCCGACGATGGAGGAGCTCGCTAAGGCGACCGGGCTCGAGCTTCGCTACGTCGAGGAGGCCCTCGGTGCGGTCGAGGCCTCGGTGTCGCTGAACCAGGCGATCGGCTCCGACAGCGACGGCGAGTTCGGCGATCTCTTCGCCGACGAGCACGCTGCCGACCCCGTCGAGGAGGCGGCCGACGCTTTCCGGCGACAGTCCGTCCGGGACGCCTTGCGGCGTCTCCCGGACCGTGACCGTCGTGTGCTGGAGCTGCGGTTCGGCTTCGACGGCGAGTCCACGTCGCTCGAGCAGATCGGGCGAGAGCTCGGTCTCAGCCGGGAGCGAGTGCGCCAGGTCGAGCGCGACGCGCTCGCGCGGCTCGAGGACGAGCTGGCCGGTGTCGTCTCCATCTCAGGAGACGAGCTCGTCAACGCCGCCTAGAAGAGAGCGGGATTCGGGCGCGTGGATCACCACGCGCCCGATCTCGTATTTCTCCGCGCGGCGGATGCGTTTCCTTTGGCTGTTCTTGGGAGGCTCCACCCGCAGGGCGCCCTGTCGCCGAAGCGGGAGGTCGGCGAGGGGGATCAAGTACACGCTCTGCGTCTCCCGGCAGTAGACGGCGAAAAAGTCAACCTCCCCTTGATAGTCCCGCTGCCTGACGTGCGGATTGCGATGATGCCCGTAGTTGCTGCACATGCTCCAGCGGACGGCTCCGTCGCGCAATCGGCCAGACTTGCACTGGACGCGTGAAAGGCAGACGCCGTCATCGACGACGAGGTCGTAGCGCGTGTTCTCGCCGAATGGAACGGAAACCTCGAGCCCGTTCTCGTGGAGAGCGAGCATGACTGCGAGCGTCGTCCGGTCGCCGACATCCTTCGGGTGCTCCACATTTCTAGCTTGCATTGAGGATCGGCTGGGCCGTGGCTTGAATGGACAGCCCGACTGTCGCCTACGATTGAAGGGCGCCGGAGTAGCTCAGTTGGTAGAGCGCAGCTCTTGTAAAGCTGATGTCGTGGGTTCGAGTCCCGCCTCCGGCTCCTGAACTGCGAAGCGCCCCGGCGAGGCCGGGGCGCTTCTCGTTACGAAGGAGCGAGGTGTTGTTAGGCGCCGAGTGCCGGCGAGGGAGCCGCTTCGGGCGCCCGTGTCTTGGGGCTTTCGTGGTCGAGCCGCGGCAGCCACTCGAGCCACTTCGGCAGGTACCAGTTCGAGTCACCCAGCAGCTTCATCGTCGCGGGCAGCAGGACTGCCCGGACGATCGTGGCGTCGATCAGGACGGCCGCGGCGAGGCCGATGCCCATCTCCTTCATGTCGAGGATCGGCATCAGTGCGAACACCGCGAACGCTCCGACCATCACGAGCGCGGCGCTCGAGACGACGCCGGCCGTGGTCGTGATGCCGTGAGCCACCGCGTCCTCGGTCGTCATGCCGCGGTCGTAGGCCTCTCGCACGCGACTCAGGATGAAGACGTGGTAGTCCATCGAGAGCCC
>DATDDZ010000059.1:0-3775 GCA_036523555.1 Gaiellaceae bacterium | reverse complement strand
CTACCGGCCGAGATCCTCGACACGTGGGACAAGCTCGGCATCCCCGAGGCGGAGAAGAAGTACCTCGCCGGGGTCGGCGCCCAGTACGAGTCCGAGGTCGTCTACCACAAGCTGCAGGAGGACCTCACGAAGCAGGGAGTGATCTTCCTCGACATGGATTCGGGGCTGCGCGAGCACGAGGACCTCGTCAAGCAGTACTTCGGCACGATCATCCCGCAGAACGACAACAAGTTCGCTGCTCTCAACTCGGCGGTCTGGTCCGGGGGCTCGTTCATCTACGTGCCGCCCGGCGTGTCGATCGAGATGCCGCTGCAGGCGTACTTCCGCATCAACGCCGAGAACATGGGCCAGTTCGAGCGGACGCTGATCATCGTCGACGAAGGCGCGTACGTGCACTACGTCGAGGGCTGCACCGCGCCAATCTACTCGACCGACTCGCTCCACAGCGCGGTGGTCGAGATCATCGTCAAGAAAGACGCGCGCTGCCGGTACACGACGATCCAGAACTGGTCGAACAACGTCTACAACCTCGTCACGAAGCGCGCCGTCGCCTACGAAGGCGCGACGATGGAGTGGGTCGACGGGAACCTCGGGTCGAAGCTGACGATGAAGTACCCGGCGATCTGGCTGATGGGCGAGCGGGCTCACGGTGAGGTCCTGTCGATTGCCTTCGCCGGCAGCGGTCAGCATCAGGACGCAGGTGGCAAGGCCGTCCACATGGCGCCGAACACGTCGTCCGTGATCACGTCCAAGTCGATCTCGAAGAACGGCGGGCGTGCCGGCTACCGAGGGCTGCTCGAGGTTTCGAAGCGCGCCGGCGGGTCGAAGTCCAAGGTCGTCTGCGACGCGCTGATCCTCGACGAGAACTCGCGCTCCGACACCTATCCGTACATGAAGATCGACGCCGATGACGTCGACATCGGCCACGAGGCAACCGTGTCGAAGATCGGCGAGGAGCAGCTCTTCTATCTGATGTCACGCGGACTCTCTGAGGCCGAGGCTTCCGCCTTGATCGTCTCCGGCTTCGTCGAGCCGATCACGAAGGAGCTCCCACTCGAGTACGCGGTCGAGATGAACCGCCTGATCCAGCTCCAGATGGAGGGCTCGGTCGGTTGATCGACGCCCCGGGCGTCGACCTCGTCACGATGCCGGTTCGTGTCCAGTAGCGAAGCTCTCGAGCGCTATCGCGCCCTGCCCCTGCCCGACACCACCGAGGAGCACTGGCGCTTCACCGACCTCTCCGGCTTCGACCCCGACTCCTTTGCGGATGCCTCGGGGACCGTGCCCGAGACGCGCTCTGCCGCGGCCATGCTCGAGCTGGACGTGGCCGGGCTGGCCACGATCACCGAAGCCGGCGTCACCGTCGAGCGCACCGCCCCCGGCGGCGTGACCTTCGCACCCCTGCCGGAGGCGCACGAGCGCCTCTACTCCCTCGTCGGCTGGGACGAGAAGTTCGCCGCGCACAACGCCGCCGTCTGGCAGCACGGGCTCCTCATCGTCGTGCCGAAGGGCATGACCCTCGACAAGCCACTCTACGTCCGCGTGACGAACACGAGCGAAGGCGGCTCCCTCTTCTGGCGCCTGCTCGTCGTCGCCGAGGAAGGAGCCCGGTTCACCCTCGTCGAGGAGGTCTCGTCGGCGAGCCCCGGCCTGCGCTCCTACACGAACACGGCGCAGGAGCTCTTCCTCGAGCAGGGATCGAAGTTCGAATACGTCTCGATCCAGAACCTGTCCCGCGAGACGTGGCACTTCGCCACGCACCACGCCCGGGTCGGGCGCGACGCCGAGCTCGACTGGGTCGCGGGCGGCTTCGGCTCGAAGAAGGGCAAGGTGCGGATCCAGAACGACCTCGCCGGGCAGGGGGCGACCTCGCGGGTGACGGGCGCCTATTTCACGGACGGCGACCAGCACCTGGACTACGACACCTTCCAGGAGCACATCGCGCCGAACACCACGTCGGACTTCGCGTTCAAGGGCGCCCTGCGGGACAACTCCACGGCGGTGTGGCGAGGAATGATCCGGGTCGAGAAGGACGCCCAGAAGACGAACGCGTATCAGGAGAACCGCAACCTGATGCTCTCGCCGACGACGCATGCCGTTCCGATCCCGGGGCTCGAGATCCTGGCGAACGACGTCCGCTGCACTCACGGCGCAACGGTCAGCCGCGTCGACCGCGAGGAGCTCTTCTACGCCATGGCGCGCGGGCTCTCGCGGGGGGATGCCGAACGCCTGATCGTCCGCGGCTTCTTCCAGGACATCCTCGACCGCATCGAGTTCGAGGCGGTTCGCGAGGCCCTCGCCGCGGCGCTCGAAGCCCGCATCCCGCAGGGCTGACTTCCCTCTCAGAGCCAGAAGGCTCATACTCCGCCGGTGATCCGCGTGCCGCTCTGCGCGGTGGTGGCGCTGTTCGCGACGCTCGCGCCCTTCCCCGCCGGGGCCGCCGTGAAGAGCGACGAGCGCGTGCTGGTCGTGCTGGCGACGGCGGGCACGGAGCCTTACAGCGTCGGCGACGTCGAGCGGACGGCGGCCCAGGCCGCGGCCTTCCTAAAGGCCTCGTCGTTCGGACAGGTGCATCTCCGCGTGGACGTGACGCCCTGGCTGCCGGCGTTCACGGCGACTCCCGGCTGCGGTGGAAGCACAAGCGGCAGTGTCGGGACGGTCGCCGGCCCGGCTCGCGCCGCCGCCGGCAGAGCCGGATATGACGCCTCCCGGTACGACGACGTCGTCTACGCAATCGCCGACAGCCACTGCGGCTACTTCGGTGCGACCGTCGGCAAGGAGGTTCTGCTGACCCGAGAACCGACGCTCGACCTGTTGCTGCACGAGCTGGGCCACGCGTTCGGGCTCGGCCACGCCCAGTCCTCACCCTGCGTCCTCGACTCGCTCAGATGTGCGACCGACGACACCGGCGATCCGCTCAGCCCCATGGGGCACGGGTCGCTCGACTACTCGGCCTACGAGAAGTCCCTGCTGGGCTGGCTGCCGGCCCAGCCGCGTGTAGCCAAAGCCGGGCGGTACCTCCTCGCTCCGCCCACCACGAGGGCGCAGCTCGCCCAGGCGCTCGTCGTCGAGACCGAGGGCGGGACCTGGTGGATCGAGTATCGAGCGAGGCCCTTCCGAGGGCTCGTCTTCCGCTTCGTCGACCCG
The DNA here is from genome assembly GCA_036523555.1 of Gaiellaceae bacterium. Taxonomy (GTDB): domain Bacteria; phylum Actinomycetota; class Thermoleophilia; order Gaiellales; family Gaiellaceae; genus 3-1-20CM-4-69-9. Next base: position 628 of record DATDDZ010000059.1, on the reverse strand, counting down.
ACGCAGCATCCGTATCCGTTCGCCCCCTCGGCGGTGCTGATCGAGGACCCGGCGAAGAAGCACCGAGCGTGGATCCGCCAGGGAGAGTCGTACCGCCTGCCGTTCTCGTTCCGCGTCACGCTGGCGCGGGCCGGAGCGACCCGCGCAGAAGTGCGCTTTCGCTAGAGGCTGAGGCGAGCCACACGGGGGTACGATGAGCTCGTGGCCGTTACGACCGAATCGAAGCTCGACGCGCGCAAGCTGCGGGCGGACTTTCCGATCTTCGAGCAGCTGATCCACGGCAAGCAGCTCGCCTATCTGGACTCGGCCGTCAGCGCGCACAAGCCGCGCCAGGTGCTCGACAAGCTGAGACACTTCTACGAGACGTCGTACGCGAACGTCCACCGCGGCGTCTACGCGCTCTCCGAGCTGGCAACTGCGGAGTACGAGGGTGCGCGCGAGAAGATCGCCCGCTTCGTCAACGCGCCGGAGCCGCGCGAGCTCATCTTCACCCACGGCGCGACCGAGAGCCTCAACCTGGTCGCCTACGCCTGGGGACTCGACAACCTCGGCCCGGGCGACATCGTCCTCGTCACGGAGCTCGAGCACCACTCGAACTTCGTCCCGTGGCAGTACATCGCCAAGAGGA
>DATDDZ010000058.1:0-3178 GCA_036523555.1 Gaiellaceae bacterium | reverse complement strand
AGCTAGCGCCGGGCGTCTCGCCTTACGGGTCGCCCGAGCCGCGCTCTTCCTCAAGCACCCGATCGGCTACCTCAACGGCCTTGCCGCCACGATGGCCTCGCCTGACTTCACGCGCGGCAGGCTCCACCAGAGCCTGCTGCTCGCGCATCGGGTCGCCAGGCTCGGCTCGCCGCCGATCTACATCCACTTCGCCCACAAGCCTGCGACGATCGGAAGGTTCGCCGCGCTCCTCGCCGGCGTGCCGTACGCGCTCTCCGCGCACGCAAAGGACATCTGGCTCACGCCCCAGCAGGAGCTGGCGCGCAAGGTCCGAGACGCCTCCGTTGTCCTCACCTGCACGTCGGACGGCCGTGACCTCCTCGACGGCCTCGGCCGCGGGCGGACCCCGGTGAGGCTCGCGTACCACGGAGTCGACCTGACGCGGCCTCCCCGAGCCCACTCGGACCGGCACGTGCCTCTCGTGCTCGCCGTCGGCCGCCTCGTCGAGAAGAAGGGCTATCCGACGCTTCTTCGCGCGGCCGCGCAGCTCCGGGCGCGCGGCCTGCAGTTCCGGCTCCGGATCGCGGGAGACGGCCCCGAGTGGCCGCTGCTCCAGCGGCTCGTCCACGAGCTCGGGCTGGATGAGACCGTGTCGTTCCTCGGCCCGCTGACCGAGCTCGAGGTGCGGTCCGAGTACGACCGTGCGGACATTTTCGCGCTTGCGTGCAGGGAGCTCGAGAACGGAGATCGCGACGGGATCCCGAATGTCGTCCTCGAGGCGATGGCACACGGTCTCCCCGTCGTGAGCACAATCGGAAGCGGCGTCGGCGAGGCGGTCGTCGACGGCCGGTCCGGATTCCTGGCCCCACAGGACGATCACGAGGCGCTTGCGGACGCGGTCGCACAACTCCTTGCAGACCGAGAGCTCCGGGCTGCAATGGGAACAGAGGCACGGGTCCAGGTCGAAACGAAGTTCGACCGCGACGCGAATCTCCCCGCCGTCGTCGACGCGCTCGTCGGCGCGGGAATCATCCACCTGCCCTCGGCCGCGGCGGGGGGCTCTGACGAGGAGCGGAGCCTGCGGGCGGTCGCCTGATGCGGCTGCTCTACTTGAGCGCCGATCCGGGCGTTCCGGTGCTCGGCCACAAGGGAGCGTCCGTGCACGTGCGCGCGCTGGTCGAGGCGCTCTCTGCGGCGGGGATCGCCGTCACGATCGCGTCTCCCCGCATCTCGTTCGAGGGCGAACGGCTCGGTGCGAACGTCGACCTCGTCGAGATCGATGCCGTTCTGCCAAGGGCGCATGCCGCCCTTAACGGGCTGCGAGCGGCGGTCCGCGCGCAGGCCGATCAGGTCGCGAGCCTGGCCGCGCGCCTCAGGGCCGATTCGGTCTACGAGCGGTTCTCCCTCTTCTCCGACGCGGGGATGAGGGCCACTTCGCGGCTAGGCATTCCCTACGTCCTCGAGATCAACGCACCGCTTCGCGACGAGGCGCGGCTCTTTCGGTCCTTGCCGTTTCCCGAGGAAGCCGCGGCCATCGAGTCCCGTGTCTTCGCCGGCGCCGGCCGCATGTTCGCGGTCTCCGACGAGCTGCGCGACGCGCTGGTCGAGGACGGCGTGGAGCCGGCGAGGGTCGAAGTCCTCCCGAACGCGGTCGACCCGAAGAAGTTCACTCGACAGCGCGGGAATCTCGGCAAGCAGCTCACCGTCGGCTTCTGCGGGAGCCTGAAACCGTGGCACGGGATCGACGTTCTCGTCGACGCGTTTCGGAGGGCAGTCACCGAAGCCGGCGAGGGGACGCTCCGCCTCGAGGTCATCGGCAGCGGGCCCTGCGAGCAGCTCGTGGACGAGGCCGATCTTCCCGACGGAGCCCTGATCCGGCGTGGCCCGCTCACCCACGATGCCGCGCTCGCGGCAATGGCGCGGTGGGACGTCGGCGTTGCGCCCTATCTTGGCGTTCCGCGTTTCTACTTCTCGCCGTTGAAGGTCCTCGAGTACATGGCGACCGGATTGTGTGTCGTTGCCTCGGACCTCGGCCAGATAAGAGGGCTGCTCGGAGGAGGCACTCGTGGTGTGCTCGTCGCGCCCGGTGACGTCAAGGCTCTCGCCTCCGCCTTCGTCACGCTCGTCCGCGACCCCGGTCGAACCCGGACACTCGGAGAGCGGTGCCGGTCGCACGTGCTCAACTCGCACACCTGGGCCGGCAACGCGGAGCGCGTGCTCTCGGCGCTGAGCCCGCGAGCGGAGCTCGTCGCGTGATCGCGACCGAGACCGAGACCGGGCGCATCGCCCGAGTCCGCGATGTCTACGCACACTTCGGCCGCGACGTCCGGAAGCGCAGAGGAAAGCTGCTCGCGGGGACGGGCTTCGCGCTCGTCTACGCGGTCGCTCGCGCGGCCGAGCCGTGGCCCCTCAAGGTCGTGTTCGACCAGGTGCTCTTTCATCGGACCGCTCGCGGCCGCTGGCTTGCGCCCTTCACGATCTTCGGCACCTCTCCGTACCAGCTGCTCGCGGCGGCAGGACTCTTCCTCGCCGTCACCGGGCTGGTTCGCGGGGTCGCGTACTACTACGAGGACTACCTCCTGTCCAGCGCGGCCCAGGAGATCGTGTACGGGATCCGGGCGCGTCTCTACCGACACCTCCACCGCCTTCCCCTGTCGTTCCACCGCAGTCGGCCGACCGGTGACACGTTGGTCCGGCTGAGCTCGGACATCGTGTTGCTGCGGGATACGCTCGTCGACTCGACCGTCAACCTCGGGACGGGAGTCATCTTGCTCGCCCTGATGCTGTCGATCATGCTCATCGTCGATCCCGTGCTCACCGGCGTCGCAGTGCTCGCGATGCCGCTTGTAGTCGTACTCGCGGCCGTGTACGGCCACCGGATCCGGGTGAGTTCGAAGCGGCAGCGGCGGCGGGAGGGGCAGGTCGCGGCAGTCATGCACGAGGCGCTTTCGGCGATCGACGTCGTCCAGCTGCACGGAGCAACCGAACGCGAGCAGGAGCGGTTCCACGACATGAACCGGCGGAGCCTGAAGCAGGGCGTGAGGGCGGCCCGCTACGAAGCCCGGATGAACCGCGGCGTCGAGCTCGCGCTAGCAGCGGGAACGGTCGTAGTGCTGTGGGTGGGAACCCTGCGCGCGCTCCACGGGGCGATCTCGCCCGGTGAGCTGATCGTCTTCGTCAGTTATCTGCGGGCCGCGTA
>DATDDZ010000057.1:0-3661 GCA_036523555.1 Gaiellaceae bacterium | reverse complement strand
CGTGCAGGCGCTCGACCCACCTTCGTCGCGGGCTTTGTGGCGGCGGGCGGAGCGGGCGATTCTCGCTCTGGCGCCAATGGTGCCGACCTACAACAGGCAGAACGTCGACCTCCTCTCGAAACGGACCGGCAACTACCAGTTCCATCCCCAGTGGGGGACGCTCATCGACCAGCTGTGGGTGCGATAGCCGGGGATCAGTGGTTGCTCGGGCATGAGTGCGCGAGCTGGACGTCTAGATTTACGACATGACACTTGCGCTGCTCGAAGAGATGCGCGCGGCGCTGGACGCTCACGATCTCGACACGTTCGTCGGGTTCTTCCACGACGACTACGTCGGCGAAAGGCCCCGGCATCCGGACGCAGCAGTGAGCACTCGAGCGGACGTGCGCAGGAACTGGGAGGAGGTGATTCGCGACGTCCCCGACCTGAGGGTCGAGGTGCCTGCCGCGGTGCTGGACGGCGAGCGAATCTGGACGGAGTGGCGCGCCCACGGGACGGCGCAGAGCGGCGCGGCGCTCGAGATCCGCGGTGTGATCATCTTCGGTGTCCGTGACGGGCGCGTCGCCTGGTCACGCATGTACCTCGAGCCCGTCGAGGACGCGGGGAGCTCCCTCGAAGCGCTCACGGGCACCCCGCCGCCGGCTGAGAATGGCGCGGAGCAGTCCTAGCCGGTAATCCCCTTCGCCCGCAATTCCCGCAGCGCCGACTCGGACTTGTCGAGGCCCGCGAGGCCCATGGCCTTCAACACGCCGTCCGTCTTCCTGAACTGCACGTCGCGGTAGTCGACGACCTGGATGAGATTCCCCCACGGGTCGTGGAAGTCGAGGCTCCGTCCGGACGAGACCGGCACCCCGAGCTTCCGGAGCCGCGCCCGCACCGCCTCCTTGTCGTCGACGACGAGCCCGAAGTGCCGGGAGCGGTCGGGCTCCTGCGTCCGCCCGGTCGCCAGCGCGAGGAACTGGTCGCCCATGTCGATGAACGCCATCCCGCCCGTGCGGCCCCGCAGCTCGAGCTCCCCGAAGATCGACTCCCAGAACGCGAGCGCCTCGTCGAGGTCGCCGACCTCGAGCGCGACGTGGTTCATTCCGACGAGTCGCGGCATGACACCTGGACCCTAGCCCGAGGAACCCGATCCGGCCGAGGGGTGTAGAAGCCGAGTAGTGGTGGGCCGACCACTCGACGAAGACGACCTGATCCGGCGCGCGAAGCGCGGCGACACCCACGCCTACGAGGAGCTCGTGCACGCATTCGAGGGCATCGCCTTCCGCACCGCCTACGTCCTCTCCGGAAACGCGGCAGACGCGGAGGAGGCGGCGCAGGACGGGTTCGTCAAGGCGTGGCGCGCGCTCGGTCGCTTTCGCGAGGGCGCGCCGTTCAGGCCGTGGTTGCTGCGGATCGTCGCCAACGAGGCCCGCAACCGTCGTCGCTCGGCGGGCCGTCGCGCGCACCTCGCGCTGCGGGCGGCGACGGAGCAGGTCTCGGGGGACGCGGCCCCGTCCCCCGAGTCGGCCTTGCTCTCGGCGGAGACGCGCGAGCGGCTGCTCGCGGCGGTGGAGGCGCTGCCCGATGACCAGCGCGAGATGGTCTCGCTCCGCTACTTCGTCGGTCTCTCGGAGCGGGAGGTCGCGGAGTCGCTCGACCTGCCGGTGGGCACGGTGAAGTCGCGGACCTCGCGGGCGCTGGAGCGCCTGAGGGAGTCGTATGACTGAGGTCGAGCGGGCACTTCTCACGCTCGGGCAGGAGCTCGAGTTTCCGGCCGCGCCCGACCTTGCTACCGCGGTGGGCGCACAGCTCCGTGGCCGGCCCCGCCGCGCTCGGCTGCTCGCCGTCGCGCTCGGGGCCGTGATCGTCGCCTTCGGGATCGCGATGGCCGTTCCGCAGGCGCGCAGCGCGATCCTCGACTTCTTCCACATCGGCGCGGCCACCGTCGAACGCGTCGACACGCTTCCGGCCGCGCAGGAACGGCCCCTCGCTACGGGCCTCGGCCCGCCGCTGTCACGCAGCGACGCCGAGCTGCGCGCGCACCTCGAGATCCTGTTGCCGGGCTTCAAGAGCTCGCCGCCCGGCCGCTATTACGCGCAGCCTGGTCTGATCGCGACACTGCTCCACTACCGCGGGCAGCCGGTCCTCCTCGCCGAGATGAGGAACGACCAGACCGGGGTGGCGAAGAAGTTCGTCAGCCCCGAGACACGGGTCGAGCCCGTCGAGATTGGATTGTTCGGCATCTGGCTCGAGGGCGGCAGGCACGTGCTCATCTGGCAGTTCGGAGTCGCCGCGGCTCGCAGTATCGAGACCCGGCTCGCCGGGAACGTCCTGCTCTGGACGGACGGCACCACCACTTACCGGCTCGAGGCGCAGCTGACACGGGCCCAGATGGTGGAACTCGGGCGAGATATCACCCGGTAAGGGGACGACCGCTCGGCCGTTGCGTCCGAATAACAGGAGATGAGCGCGGTCGAAACCGAGACCTTCGAGGAGAACGGCCTCGTCGAGGCCTGGCGGGCCGAGCAGCTCGAACAGGCCGGCTACGGGGCGGTCGCGGCCTGCGAGCTCGCCACACGGCAGGACGTCGATCTGCACGTGGCCGTGCGGCTCCTCTCGCAGGGCTGCCCGACCGATCTCGCGCTGAAGATCCTCCTCTAACTCCTCTCGGGCACAGGAGCTTGGCTCCTTCGGCAGAATCTGTCAGCTGCCGGTGACCTTTCTCGCCTCAATTCCCTCCCCGCACAGCGGGACGATCGACGTTGGCCCGCTCACGATTCACATGTACGGGCTCATGCTGCTGCTCGCGATCGCGGCCTGTCTCGCGCTCACCGGGTACCGCTGGGTGCGCTGGGGTGGCGACTGGGATCTCGTCTTCCGCGTTGCGGTCTGGGGCGTCGCTGCCGGCATCGTCGGGGCGCGCGCGTACCACGACCTGACGAGCTGGAGCGAGGTGCCGGACAAGTGGTGGGGGCCGTTTGCCGTCTGGCAAGGCGGCCTCGGCGTCTGGGGCGGGATCGCGCTCGGCTGCCTCGCGGGCGCTTGGATAATTCACCGCTCCGGCCAGAGCGTCCGCCTGTTCATGGATGCGGTCGCGCCCGGGCTTCTGCTCGCGCAGGGCATCGGCCGCTGGGGGAACTGGTTCAACCAGGAGCTCTTCGGGAAGCCCACGAAACTGCCGTGGGGGCTCGAGATCGACCCGGCGCACCGTCCCGCGGGCTACTTCGACCACTCGACGTTTCATCCGACCTTCCTCTACGAGTTCGTCTACGACCTCGTCGGGGTCGGGATCCTGCTGGCGATCGACAAGTACTTCCGCATCCGGCGTCCGGCACTCTTCGCCTTGTACGTCTCGTACTACTGCTTCGGGCGCTTCTTCGAGGAGCTGCTCCGGATCGACCCCGCACATTCGTACTTCGGGCTACGCCTGAATGCGTACGTCTCGATCGTGCTGTTCGTGCTCTCGATCCTGTTCTTCATCTGTGGCAGTTCATCCGGCCGGAAGGCGGCTCGGACCGGCCCCGGGCCAGCCGGGTACTGCCGAAGGGCCCGACGATGGCCGTGCCCAAGGGGCGCGTCCGCTCGGGTCACTAGGGTCTGACCCCATGCTTGTCGTGCGCGAGCTCGACCTGGACCTCGACGCCTTCGAAGGCCCGTTCGACCTCCTCCTGACGCTCGT
>DATDDZ010000056.1:0-1871 GCA_036523555.1 Gaiellaceae bacterium | reverse complement strand
GTCGGTGTTCCGGAGAAGCGCGGCGGCGCGTTCCAGCCGCCGGGTCAGCAAGTACTGGTGCGGAGTCTCGCCGAACGCGCGTCGAAACTCCCGGCTGAAGTGAGCGGGAGAGAGATGCGCCGCTCGCGCGAGCGCCGCAACGTCGAGTCGCTCGCGGTAGCGCGCGTCGATGAGGTCCTTCGCGCGCAGCAGGTGACGAGCCGGAGGGAGCGGGAGGATCACGAGTCGGTCACTTCACGATGCGATACCTGAGGTGAGTTACCGACGGCGACTGGATCACTCTGGTGCATTCCAGGTCGACCACGCCTCGATCGAGGGCGCCGAAGAGGCGCGTTCCGCCGCCGAGGAAGAGCGGGGCGACGTGGAACTGGAGCTCGTCGACTAGGCCGGCGCCGAGAAGTTGCTGGAGGACGCTCGCACCGCCCGCGACGGCGACGTCCTTGTCGCCTGCGGCCGCGCGGGCTTGCTCGAGCGCGGCAGCGGCCCCGCCGGTGACGAAGACGAACGACGTCCCGCCCTCCTTGACGAGCGTCTCTCTCGGGTGGTGCGTGACGACGAAGACCGGAGTGTGGAAGGGAGGGTCGTCGCCCCACCAGCCGTCCGCGCGCGGATCCTCGTCCCACGGGCCGGCTCCACCGCTGAACATCCTGCGGCCCATCACCGAGGCGCCGACCCCGTCCATCGCCTCCTCGAGGACATCTGAATCGGCGTTGGTCGTCCCGCCGGAGAGCCCGTGGTGCCGGCGGAAGCTCTCCAGCCCATAGAGCCACTCGTGCAACCGCTCGCCGCCTTCACCCAGCGGCTTCTCGAGCGTCGGGCTCGGGCCTGCGATGAAACCGTCCAGAGACATCGTGATGTCGCACCTCACTCGTGCCATGACTCCTCCTCGGTCGTCGGTCCCCTGATCAGACCGGGCCTTGCGCCACAACTCATCGCCGCACGAACGGCTTGTTTTACCGGTGTGGAGAGGCAAACCTAGCCGTTCGGTCATGGGCTGCTCGGCATGATCGGACGAAGTAGCCGCGATAGCCTGGCCCTTCGTGGGCGCTCGCAACCCCGACGACGTGGCCGCGTACGACGCCTTGCTGGCCGAGGTCACTGTCGGAGAGACACAGCAGCTCCAAGGGCAGGTCGAGATCCGCGACTACGACCCCGAGTGGCCGGGCCTGTACGCCCGCGAGGAGAAGAGGATCCGCGGCATCCTCGGCGAGCGGGTGATGAGGATGGAGCACGCCGGCTCGACGTCGGTTCCCGGACTTCCGGCCAAGCCGCTGATCGACATCGTCCTCGAGGTTCCCGACTCCTCCGACGAGCCGGCGTATGCCGCCGACCTCGAGACCGCCGGGTACCCGCTGCGGATTCGCGAGCCTGACTGGTTCGAGCATCGCCTCTTCAAGGGACCGGACACGAACGTGAACCTGCACGTCTTCTCGGCGGGCTGCAGCGAGACGGATCGAATGCTCCTGCTCCGTGACTGGCTGCGGGCGAACGAATCCGACCGGGAGCTCTACGCGTCCGCAAAGCGGGAGCTGGCGGCGCGGGACTGGACCTACGTGCAGCAGTACGCGGATGCGAAGACGGCAGTTGTCACCGAGATCCTCGGACGCGCCCAGGCGGCACGCGCGCGGCGCGCCGGTTTCGATGCGGGAGATGCCGGGTAGCACAACCGGGCTCGTCGGTCACCAGACCGAGTCACACACTGCCAAGGAGCTCGACACATGCCATTGCTATGGATCATCGTGCTGGTCCTCGTCGTCCTCGCGGTCGCCGGCGGAGCGGCCGTCAACAGCTTCATCTGGCTGTTGCTCATCGTCGCTCTCATCGTCGCGGTGTTCGCGATGATGTCGGGGCGCCGGGTCTAGCGTCAGCGA
>DATDDZ010000055.1:0-1733 GCA_036523555.1 Gaiellaceae bacterium | reverse complement strand
TCGAACGGCAGGTCCTCGCGGTCCTCCTGCGAGACCAGCGAACGCTCCTCGTGGTCGTCGTCGGCCGCCGACATGACCGCGTTGAAGTCGAACGGGAGCTCGTCGGTCTGGCGCTCGGTCGTCGGCGGGGTCTCGGCGGTGATCGGCTCGACCGTCGGCGCCGGCGTTTCCGTGGTGGCGGCGGCGCCGTCGGTAGCCTCGGGCGTGTCCTGGTTGACCTCCTCGAGCATCGGGTTCTCGAGGAGCTCCTTCTGGACGACTTCCTGGAGCTCGAGGGTGGACAGCTGCAAGAGCTGGATCGCCTGCTGCAACAGCGGCGTCATGACGACGCGCTGGCTTTGCCGGAGTGAGAGCCGTGCCTCCATGGCCATGGTGGTCTCTCGTCTCCGCCTAGAGGGCGAACCGCTCGCCCAGGTAGATCTCCCGGGCGACCGAGTTGTTGGCGATCTCCGTCGCGGTGCCCGCGACCAAGATCTTGCCGTCGTAAAGAATGTACGCGCGGTCGGTAATGGCGAGGGTTTCGCGCACGTTATGGTCCGTTATCAGAATGCCGATCCCCCGTTCGCGAAGCCTGGCGACGATCTCCTGGATGTTGCCGATCGCGATGGGATCGATACCCGTGAAGGGCTCGTCCAGGAGCAGGTACTGCGGCGACGTGACCAGCGCCCGCGTGATCTCGAGACGCCGGCGCTCGCCGCCGGAGAGCGTGTAGGCCGGATAGCGCGCCAGCGAGGTGAGGTCGAGCTCGGCCAGAAGCTCGCGGGCGCGCTCCCTGCGCTCGGTCGCCGAGAGGTCAAGCGTCTCGAGGATGGCGAGCAGGTTCTGCTCGACGGTCAGCTTCCTGAATACAGAGGATTCTTGCGGCAAATAACCGATGCCCTTGCGGCATCGCTGGTACATGGGAAGCCCGGTGATCTCTTCCCCTTCGAGGAAGATTCGCCCGCCGTCGGTCGCGAGCAGGCCGACCATCATGTAGAACGACGTCGTCTTGCCGGCGCCGTTGGGGCCGAGGAGCCCGACGATTTCGCCGCGCTGGATGTCGAGGGAAACGGAGTCGACGACCTTGCGGCTCTTGAACCACTTGGCGAGGCCCTGGGCGACCAGACCTTCCATCGCTCAGTTCTTGCAGGGCTCGGCGGTCCGCTTCGGAGCGGCCTCGCCACCGTTCTGCTTTTCGGTGTCCTTGGCTTTTTCGGTGTCCTTGGCGTAGAAGACGGCCTTGACGCGCTCCTGCTTGCCGCCCTGCACGATGGAGCGATCCTGCGAGATGTAGAGCGTGATCGTGTCGCCGGAAACGACGTTGTCCTCTTCCCAGACCCGGGCGTTGCCGATGAGCGTCACCCGCTGCTCCAGGTCGAAGTACTCCGCGCGCTGCGCGGTTCCGGTGCGGCAGTCCTTGGTGATGATCCGCACGCCGCCGGTCGAGACCGTTCGCAGGACGCGGTCGCCCTTCTCGTCCAGGTAGACCTCGACGCGCTCGGCGTACTGCACGGAGTTGTCCCGTCGCGCCACGACGTTGCCGCTGAAGATGACCAGGTTCTCCTTGCCGAAGCGCTCCATCCGGTCGGCGTCCACCGTGAGCGGCTGCGCCTTGTCGTCCTTCGACTTCGCCCCGCCCGGCGCGCCCGGGAGCGGGAGCTGGGCGGCCGCGAGCCCGGGGACGAGCGCGACGAGCAGGACGCCGGCCAGAATCCATAGGCGCGCCTCGGCCGGCGGGGCCCCAGCCCCGCGAC
>DATDDZ010000054.1:0-4435 GCA_036523555.1 Gaiellaceae bacterium | reverse complement strand
GAAGAAGGCGTTCGTCATGAACGCGATCGGCGACGCGACGATGGCGCTGGCGTTCTTCGTGCTCATCAAGCAATCCGGGGGCCTCGGCTTCGGCGTGCTCTCGAGCCACTACACGTCGACGACGGCCAACCTCGTCGCGCTGGGGCTACTCGGTGGGGCGGTCGCCAAATCCGCGCAGCTGCCGCTGCAGACGTGGCTTCCAGACGCGATGGAAGGCCCGACCCCGGTCAGCGCCCTCATCCACGCTGCGACCATGGTCACCGCCGGCGTCTACCTGATCGTCCGCACGCACGCGATCTTCGAGCAGGCACCGAAGATCGCGGACCTCGCAGCAGGGCTCGGTGCCGGGACGCTCCTGCTCGCGGGCCTGATCGCGCTCGTCCAGGTCGACATCAAGCGGGTGATCGCGTACTCGACCATGTCGCAGATCGGCTACATGTTCCTCGGGGCCGGCCTGGGCGCGTACGCGAACGGGATGTTCCACCTGATGACGCACGCGTTCTTCAAGGCGCTTCTGTTCATGGCGGCCGGCATCGTCATCCATGCGCTGGCCGACGAGCAGGACATCCGCAGGATGGGCGGGCTGCGGCGCCTGCTGCCGTGGACGTACAGGGCGTCGCTCGTCGGGTCGCTCGCGCTCGTGGGCATCTTCCCGTTCGCCGGGTTCTTCTCGAAGGACTCGATCCTCGCAGCGGCGATGGAGCACGGGACCTACGGCTACGTCCTCTGGATCGCCGGGCTCGCGGGGACGTTCCTCACCGGGCTCTACACGTTCCGGCTGCTCTTCGTCGTGTTCGGCGGCGAGCCCAGCGCGTTCGTCCGCGAGCACTTCCACGCGCTCAGGCGCGACGTCGTCGGTGTCTCGATGGGCGCGACGGTGGCCATGCTCGCCGTCCTCTCGGCGTTCGGGGGCTGGATCCAGTTCTCCCCCTCGTGGCATCCGGTCGAGACCTGGCTGCGGACGGTGGCCGAGCCGGTCGTAACCCCGAGAACGTGGCAGGAGTGGACGTCGATCGCCGCATCGCTCGCCCTCGGGCTCGCCGGGATCTACGTTGCCTGGCTTCTCTACGGGGCGAAGCGAGTCACGGTGCCGCGCCTTGCGTTCGCGCAGCGGACGCTCGAGCACAAGTTCTACTTCGACGAGCTGTACGACGCGCTCTTCTACCGGCCGGCGGTCTGGCTCGCCCGTGCGCTCCGCCTCTGGGTGGAGGAGCCCCTCGTCACCGGATCCGTGACCGAGGTCGGCGACGAGACCCGTGAGGTCGGCGGCGCCGTCGCGCGCCTCCAGACCGGGCTCCTTCGCACCTATGCCCTCGCGATCGCCGCCAGCGTCGCAGTCCTCGCCCTCGTCTTCCTGGCGGTAAGGTGACCCTGCCGGCAACACTCGGCAGCGCTCGGCCGCCGAACGCACGGCGCGCTGGGGCGTCCTCAGTCGCGCCCATAGGACGAGCTATGGGCGCTCCCTGCGTCCTTCCATCGCTTGGCGTTCGCCGACCGGGCATCCGCCAGCGTCACCGGCAGGATCACCGGTGACCACGCTCCTCATCCTCCTGCCGCTCGGGGCCGCGCTCCTCGTCTGGCTGCTGCCGCTGAATCGCATCTCAGCGGGGTCGCTGGCGCTGCTCGCCGCCCTCGCTGAGGTCGGAGTCTGGATCCAGATGGTCGCCCGGTACGACTTCCACCGCGGCGGGCTGCAGTTCGCACAACGGCGCAGCTGGTTCAGCGATCTGCACGTCTCGTACCACGTCGGCGTCTACGGGTTCTCCGTCTGGCTGATCGGCCTCACCGTTGTCGTCATGGCCGCGGCGATCGCGTACGCCTTCTGGGCCGGGCGCGAGCAGACGCGCGCGTACATGGGCCTGATGCTCTTCCTCACCGGCTCGATCGTCGGCGTCTTCTCCGCGCAGGACCTGCTCCTCTTCTACGCCTTCTTCGAGGCGATGCTGATCCCGCTCTATGTGCTCGTCGGCGTCTGGGGTGGGCCCGGCCGCCTCGGCGCGACGCTCAAGTTCGTCATCTACACGATGGCCGGGTCGCTGCTGATGCTGGCCGCGATCATCGTCTACGGCCTCTCCCAGAACACCTTCGACCTCGTCGACATCGGGCCGAGCTCGAGCAACTGGCTCTTTCTCGGATTCGCGGCCGCCTTCGCGATCAAGGCGCCGCTCTTCCCGCTCCACGGATGGCTCCCGGACGCGTACCGCGAGTCGACGCCGGAGGTCGCCGCGGTCCTCTCGGGGGTGGTCTCGAAAGCCGCGGCCTACGGCTTCCTGCGCATCGCGATCACGAAGTTCCCCGAGCCCGCCCAGCACTTCAGGTCGTTCATCCTCGCGCTCGCGGCCATCGGGCTCGTCTACGGCTCCGTGCTCGCGTTCCGAGCGTCGGACCTCCGAGGCGTCGTCGCCTACTCGTCGCTGGCGCAGATGGGCCTGATCACCATGGGCGTCTTCGCCGTCAACGACCTCGGCCTCGACGGCTCGGTGCTCCAGATGGTCAACCACGGGCTCATCTCGGCTTCCCTGTTCCTGCTCGCGGGGATGGTCGAGCGCCGAACGCTCACGGGAGAGCTCGCGAGACTGGGAGGGATGGCGCGCGGCCGGCCCGCGCTCGCAACCGTCCTGATGACGACCGGGATCATCGCGCTGGCGGTGCCGCTCTCGTCGGCGTTCGCGGGCGAGTTCCTCATCCTCGCGGGAATCTTCCAGCGCGGCTGGGGCTGGGCCGTCGTCGGCGCGATGGCGATCGTGCTCGCGGCGATGTACGTCCTCCGGCTGGTCTCAGCCGTGCTGCACCGCGACGTCGGCCCTGCAGTGTCTGACTCGGCTCTGGACCTCCGCCCCGCGGAGCTCGGCGTCGTCGTCCCGCTCGTCGCGTGCCTGCTCGCCCTTTCGGCCTGGCCCGCAGCCGTCAGCGGCCATTCCTTCCGCAGCGACCATCCCACGGCGGACGTGACGGCCCAGTTCCGATGATTCCGCGCCCCCACATCGACTGGTTCGCGCTCGCGCCCGTCAACTCGCTGCTCCTGGCGACAGCGCTGGCCCTCCTGTGCGCCGTACTCCTGCCGCGCGCGTGGCGAAAGCCCGTCACGGCCGCCCTCTGCGGCCTGGGCTATGCCGCCGCGATGGGCCTCGCGATCGCCGTCTATGCGCGTTCAGGACACGGGAGCGGCGTCGTCGTCGATGCACTGCGACGCGACCGGCTCGCCGAGCTCGCCGGGATGATCATCGCCGGGTCGGGCCTCCTCGCGACGGCGCTCTCCTATTCCGAGCGCTGGGGAGAAGACCACATCGGCGAGTACTACGCGTTGCTCGCGGCGGCCGGAGGCGGGATGCTGTTCTTCGTCTCCGCCAACAACCTCCTGACCCTCTTCCTCGGGTTGGAGTGGTTCTCCATCTCGCTCTACATCCTGTGTGCGATCGACCGCGACCGCCTGGGCGGCCTCGAGGCGGCGCTGAAGTACCTCGTCGTCGGCGGCTTCGGGTCGGCCGTGCTGCTGTTCGGCTCCGCGCTCGTGTACGGGGCCGCGGGTGTGCTCGATTTCGCCGGCATCGCAGCGGCAGGCCGCGACCACGACGCGCTGCTCGTCTTCGGACTGGCGATGATCGTCGCAGGGCTCGGGTTCAAGTCGTCGGCGGCGCCCTTCCACATGTGGACGCCCGACGTCTACGAAGGAGCGCCGACGCCCGTGACGGCCTTCATGTCCGCTGCCACCAAGACGGCGGCGCTGGTCGTCACGCTCCGGATCCTCGTGACGGCGTTCCCCGGCAACGCCCACATCTGGACGGTCGCGGTCGCCGTCCTCGCGGTCTTCTCGCTCGTCGTCGGCAACTTCGCCGCCCTCGTGCAGAAGGGGGTAAAGCGGATGCTCGCCTACTCGTCGGTCTCGCACGCGGGGTTCATGCTCATCCCGATCAGCGTGGGCTCGGCCCTCGGCGGACGCGCCCTGCTCTACTACCTCGTCCCATATGCGGCGATGTCGATCGGCGCCTTCGCGGTGGTCGCGGCGAGGGAGCGGGAGCTCGGAGTCCCCGTGACGCTCGAGAACCTCGCCGGCTTCGGCTGGGAGCGCCCCCTCCTCGGAATCTCCATGTGGGCCTTCATGCTCGGCTTTGCCGGCTTCCCGCTCACCGGCGGCTTCGTCGGCAAGTTCTACGCCTTCGCCGCCGCGTACCGCCACGGGTGGACCTGGCTCGTGATCGTCGGCGTGCTGGCGACCCTGGTCAGTCTCTACTACTACCTCGGCGTGATCCGCGCCATGTACATGCGCCGCACCGAGGACCTCCAACTGGCGCCCATCGGAGGCTCGCCGCCGCGCGAGCTCCTGCTTCACGGCACGGTGGTCGCCTGCCTCGTCGTCACGGTCGGCTCGTTCTTCGCCGTGCAGCCGCTGATCGACCTGGCGAAGCACGCCGCGAACGGCCTGCCGTTCTAATTC
>DATDDZ010000053.1:0-2389 GCA_036523555.1 Gaiellaceae bacterium | reverse complement strand
TTTGTTGCCCTCTCGGAACGACCCCGGATGGATGTGAGCCCACTCCCACAACCCGCGCCACCGGCGGCTCCTCCAATGGAGGAGCTTTGCGAGATAGCGCTCTGGCGTGGCTACACGAGGTCGCGCTTCTACGCGCGCCTGGAGGTCGCCGCACGGTTCGACGAGGAGGGCTGCGCAGTCGGCGAGTCGACGCCGTTTCGCTTCAGCGGTAACGGCACGCTCGAGCAAACCGAAGCCGCAGAGGCCGCACACCGCGCTCTGGTCGAAGAGCTCATGGCACAAGGCTGGGAGCCGTGTGACTCCCGGGGCCCGTGGTACGCGGCTCGCTTCAGCCGTGCGCTCGTCGCCCTGAGCTAACCCTCAACGGTCGCCCGCGCAAGCGCGTTGAAGAGCTGCGCCTGCATCGCCGCGATCGCCTTGCCGTTCGCCTCGAGCTCTGCCGGGCCGGCTCCCCGCGCCTGCAGCTGGTGCCGCTCCTCCGAAAGGTAGGCGAGCACCCTTCTCATCGCCTCGACCGACCCCGGTTGGGTCTCTACCGCAGCCATGCCTCCTAGTGAAGTGTGAAACGAAGTCGGGCTGCCGTCACTGGTCCAAAGGCCGGATTTCGGCGGGTGACGAAGGACCTCCGGCAATCGCGTCGACAACGACGTCCACGGCGGCCGGCGTCACCTGGGCCATTCGACCCAGGTACTCCGCCACGCGCGCCTGCACCGCCCGGCCGAGAGCCGGGATCGATGCTCCCCACTCCACCTCGAGATGGAGCTCGACCCGCACCGCTCCATCCTCCTCCACCACGCGGACGCCCCTGTGGCGTGGGAGCGGGCTCTCCACAAGAGCCTGCACCCCCTCCACCTCGCGGGCCGCATCGGCCGCGTAGCGGGCGAGGATGTCGCTGGAGATCGTCGCCATGGTCTACCGCCCCGGTTGTAGCACCAGCTCGGTGGCCTCCGGCCTGGCGAAGAACCTGAAGGGCACGAACGTCGTGCCGAGCCCGGGCGACACGTGCATCACGCCTCCCTCGCGCGCGTACAGGCCGGTGGCATAACGCGTCCTCGGGTGGGCGAAGCGGAACTTCTTGCCTCGCCCGGTCGGGAACGAGATCTGCCCGTCGTGCATGTGGCCTGCGAGCACGAGGTCGAACGCGCCCGGAGGCAGGCGGTCGAGGACGTAGGGGAAGTGGCAGAGCAGGATTCGCAGGTCGGCCGCCTCGTCGACGAGCGCCCACGGCTGGGCGCTCCGGGCTCGATAGGCGCGAGGATCGACGCCGACGAGCTGGACGCGGTGGCCGCGGAGCTCGACCGTCGCGCTCTCGTCGACGAGGAGGCGCGTCTCTTCGAGGTCGGTCAACCCGGCCGCGCGCGAGAACGGGTCCCTCGTGTGCTCCACGTCGTGGTTGCCCAGCACCGCGAAGGACGGGCCGAGGCCCGCCAGCAGCTCCCGCAGCTCGGGCTCGCCGGAGCGGCGCGAGACGAGGTCGCCGGTGATGACCACAAGATCGGGCGCGTGCTGCGCGACCCACCCGACCGCACTCTTTACCGCACGCTCGCCGCGCGAGGGCAGCCCGAGGTGGAAGTCGGAGAGATGCGCGATGCGAAGGCCTGCCAGCTCCGCCGGGAGCCGTTGAAGCGTGACATCGATCGTCCGAAACCGCACCCAGCCGGCCTCGAACCAGCCCCACCCGAGCGCAGCTCCCGCAGCCCCCCCGAGAACGGCCCCCGTTCGACCCAGTCGGCTCAGACTTCCAGCTTCTCGAGCACCGGCGTCATCGAGACGACGTGGCGCTTGAACTTCAGCTCCGATTCCTCCAGCCCGGCGGCGACCCCGACCAGCTGCGACAGGTGCAGGATCGGCATCTGGAAGTCCTTTCCCGTCGCCGCCTTCAGCTTCGACTGCCACGCGTCGAGCGAGAGATGGCAGAGCGGGCACGGCGTCACGATCGCGTGGGCGCCTGCCTCCTTCGCCTGCTCGATCGGCTGGATCAGCTCGCCGAGCGCGGTCTCCTCACGGGCCTGGATGATCGGGAAGCCGCAGCACTTGATCTTGGCCGGATAGTCGATCGCCTCGCCGCCGCAGGCCTCGATGATGCGCTCGAGCGACGAGGGCCGGTCGGGATCCTCGAAGCCGAGGATCTTCGAGGGCCGCAGGATCTGACAGCCGTAGAACGGGGCGACCTTCAGGCCCTTCAGCCCCTTGTGCGCGGCGGCCTTGAGCAGCTCGTAGCCGTCGCCCTCTGCGATCTCCCAGAGGAGGTGGCGCACCTCCACCGTGCCGTTGTAGGGCGGAGCGCCGACGCGCTGGAGGTTCGTGCTGACCCGTTCGCGCAGGGCCTCGTCCTTCTTGAGCTGCCAGTTCGCCTGCCGCAGGTTGAGCGTGCACACGTTGCAGACCG